>CAYXJH010000308.1:0-4406 GCA_964465415.1 uncultured Gemmatimonadaceae bacterium | reverse complement strand
TGGATCGAGGCGGACGGGGACATCGAGATCGTGGACGAGGGGGGCCGGGTCCGGGCCACCGGACGGGCCGGAGACCGTTGGACCGCCCGCCGGCGGGATGGCGGCGTGGAGCTGGCCGGCCCGCGCGAGACCACACGGGTCAGTGGCACACTGGTGGTTCGGTCACCGGTCGATGGCGCGCTTCGAGTCGATGGCCGGGCCTACCGGGGCTCCCTTCTGGTTCACGCCGGGGCCCGGGGAGTCACGGTCGTCAACGTGCTGAACCTGGAGACGTACCTCCTCGGCGTCGTACCGCGGGAGATCGGCCAGAACAGGCCACCCGAGGAGCTCGAGGCCGTCAAGGCGCAGGCGATCGCGGCGAGGACGTACGCGATCCGGAACATGGGCCGCCGCTCCGCTCAGGGGTTCGATGTGTACGCCACCGTGGCGGATCAGGTCTATGGCGGCGCGGACGACGAGGACCCGGTCTCCACGCAGGCCGTCCAGGCCACGCGCGGCGAGATCCTCGTATACGACGACGAGCCCGTCGAGGCATTCTATCATTCCACGTGTGGCGGGCACACTGCGGCGGTCGACGAGGTGTGGCCCAGCGACCCGCGACCCTACCTCCAGGCCGTGTCCGATGCCAGGCCCGCCGGCGGCTGGTATTGCGAGACGTCCAATCGCTTCCGCTGGTCCGAACAGTGGGATCGGGACGGACTCCATGCCGCCCTGAACCAGGGACTACAGGAACACGCCAGCGCGGCGGGGCCGGTCTCCCGGGTCGAGTTCATCGGCCTGACCGGCCGCACGCAGTCCGGGCGCGCAGCGGCGCTCCACGTGCGCACCGACGCCGGAGAGCATTGGGTCCGGGGTGACTCTATCCGCCGTGTCCTCCGGCCCGATCCGGGCAGGATCCTCAACAGCGCGGCCATCACGGTCCACCCGCATGGCATCGGCGAGGTGACGGGCCTCACCGTCGAGGGGCAGGGCTGGGGTCACGGCATCGGGATGTGTCAGGTCGGGGCCATGGGACGGTCCCGCGACGGCCACTCCTATCGAGACATACTGTCGGCGTACTATCCTGGGACGACCATCGTGACCTTGTATCGTTAGACCATGCGACGCCTGATCCTGGCCCTCGGACTCTCCCTCACCGCCATGCCCGCGGCCGCGCAATCGCTGGCCGACTACGACTATGAGAACCTGGAGTTCAGGGGCATCGGTCTCGATTTCGGTCACCTCTGGGCCGACCGGGTCGCCAATACGTCGATGTACAGCGTGCGCTTCGATCTGGGGTATCTGGGACCCGGCGTCCGCATCGTCCCGTCCATCAGCTACTGGAGCTCCGAGTTCACCCTCGCCGAGCTCGACGCGCTGGCCGAGCGGATCCGGGATGCGACCGGGGTGATCGGCCTCACCGGCGAGGACCTCGGGCCACTGCGGTGGAGTGATCTCTCCATCTCCCTCGACGGCCAGTTCGTGTGGAACACACCGGCCAACGTGCTGGCCTTCGCCGGCGCCGGGTTCGGCCTCCACGCGCTCAACGGCCAGGGCGCGGCCATCGAAGGGACATTCGTCGAAGACCTGCTCGACTCGATCACCGCCGGCATCGCGGTGCTGGGAGGCATTGAGCTCGAGCCGGTCTCACGGTGGCGCGTCTACGGCGAGGGGAGATACACACTGATGAACAGCATCCAGTACCTGTCCGTGCGAGGAGGGCTCCAGTTCATGCTCACACAGGGTACCGGCGTACCTGTTGGCATGGCCGTGCCGGCACCACCGATCTACGGGAAGGCCCATGACACAGGATCGTGAGCTCCGCGTCGGCGTGCTCGGCACGGGGGCAATCGCCCAGATCGTCCACCTACCCCTCCTCATCCACCTCCCGGGCGCACGGGTCGAGGGGGTCTGTGACATCGACGGCAACAAGGCAACGGCCATTGCAGGCCGCCTCGACATCCCGCGTGTCTTCGATAGCGACGACGACCTGTTCGCGTCGGAGGATATCGACGCCGTCGTCATCTGCTCCCCGAACCACCTGCACCAGGTACAGGTCGTGACCGCGCTGGAGGCGGGAAAACACGTGCTCGTGGAGCGGCCCCTGGCCATGGACGCGAAGGGCGCGGAGGCGGCGGTGCGAGCGGCGGAGAAGGCGAAGCGGACGCTCGTGGTCGCGTTCAACAACCGGTATCGCCCCGATATCCGCGGCGTGAAATCGTTCGTGACCGCGGGAGAGCTGGGTGATGTGTTCACCGTCCACGGCACGTGGTTCAACAAGAAGATCCGCCTGCGGAAGCCGACGTGGCGGCACCGCAAGGAGACCGCGGGCGGCGGGGCGTTCATGGATTTGGGGGTCCAGGTCCTGGATCTCTGTCTGTGGCTCCTGGACTATCCCGAGGTCGACCGGGTATGCGCCCATATGCACCCGGGCGAGGACTTCGAGGTCGAGGACGCGGCATCCGCGCTCATCAGCCTGAAGGGCGGGGCGGTGATCTCCGTCCAGGTCACGTGGAGCCTGCTGGCGGAGCGGGACCGCCATCACATCCGCCTGTTCGGGACCAACGGATCCGCCACCACCCATCCGCTCCAGGTCTTCCGCGAGATCGAGCATGGTATCCTGAATGCCACGCCCCAGGTCGCGCCCGGCGTGGAGAACGCCTATACGGCATCGTACCGGGAGGAGCTCAGGCAGTTCGTCGCCTCCGCGCTCGGGACCCCACCACCACCGCCCCGGGAGCAGATCGAGCTCATGCGCGTGGTTTCGGCCGTCTACGAGTCCGCCGACAAGGGTCGGGAAGTACGGCTCTGAGGTACCTGCCCCCGCCCGGTGAGCGGGCGCTTCCGTTCGCGGCGGGGCTCGTACTGGCGCTGGCCTACCCGCCCGCGCGCCTGCTTCTGCCGGCTTTTGTAGGGCTCGTCCCGCTCCTGGTCTTCATCGCGGAGCGGGACGCTGGCCCCGGAGGGCGGTGGAGCGCCACCCGTGCTGGCATCCTGACCGGACTCGTATACTACGGCATCCAGCTCTACTGGCTCGTTCCCGCCCTGGCGCCACGGTCGCCCTTGGCGTTCCCCGCCTATGCGCTCTCCGTCCTCCTGCTGGCCGGGTTCGTCGGTGCGTTCGCCTGGGCGATCCATTTCGGTCGCTACCGGACCAGCGTCCCGCTCGCGATCCTGGCCCCTGTGTTCTGGACCGCCCTCGAGTGGGGACTGGCTCGCATGGGGGCCCTCGCGTTCCCGTGGCTGGGACTGGGGTACGCGCTCGCGCCTTTCCCGCGCCTGGCGGGCGCCGCGGATCTGGTCGGCGTTCGCGGCCTGACCTTCTGGATCGTGGCGGTGAACGGGCTGTTGGCCATGGCCGTGCTCCGGCTCCGCGCGCGCCGCCTTGCGTTGCGGAGATACCCGCCCGAGCCTGCTGCGTGGCCCCTTCTGGCGAGTGCCGCCCTCCTCGCGGCCGTACCCGCGTCCTACGGGATCTGGAGGGCGAGCACGCTCGAGATCATGCCAGCGGCGCGGGTCGCCGTGGTCCAGCCGAACGTGTCACAGGACATCCGCCGCGACCACGCCGCCGCGCTCGGCACCCTTTCGCACCTCACCGACCGGTTCGCCGGGGAAGGCCTGGACCTGGTCGCCTGGCCCGAGGTCGCGTTGACGGCGGAGCTGCCTGGCGATGGACGCCTTCTCGCGGGCGTCCGGGACGTCGCAGCCCGGGTCGGCGTTCCAATCATCGCCGGCGCGTACGGCGCCGCCGCGGATGAGGGCGGTCTCTTCAACTCCGCCTTCCTCGTCTCAGCAGCCCTCGATACGCCAGAAGGTCGGTATGACAAGCGCAGACTGGTCCCCTTCGTCGAGCGCGTCCCGTTCATCGCGAGCGGGCGACTCACCGGCCACGCCGGCCGTTTCCGCTACTTCGGCGGGCTCGCAAGGGGCCGGACCGGGCCCGTGTTCAGCGACGGATCCGCCCAGCGCCGGTTCGGGATCCTCATCTGCTACGAATCGGCCTTTCCGGATCTCGCCCGCCGCTATCGTCTTGACGGCGCCGACTACCTCGTCAACATCACGAACGACGCCTGGTTCGGCCGCGAACCGTGGTATGCCCGGACCACCGCGCTCTGGCAGCATCCCGCCCACATGACCCTGCGCGCCATCGAGAACCGCGTCGGCGTCGCAAGGGCCGCCAACACCGGCTTCTCCCTGTTCATCGACCCCCTCGGTCGGACCCACAACAGCACCGCGCTGTTCGTCGCGGACGCGCGCAGCGACATCGTGATGACGACCGACGCGGTGACCCTCTTCACCCGTTGGGGCGACTGGCTCGCCACCCTCGCCGCCCTCGCCGCGGGGTGTGTCCTGGGCCTGGGCGCGGCTCGTCGCGAGCGGGGAAACCGCGGCGGCTGCCCGGCCGCGATGGAGCGGGCGGCGCTGGT
>CAYXJH010000307.1:0-4412 GCA_964465415.1 uncultured Gemmatimonadaceae bacterium | reverse complement strand
GCCCGGGCGGCATTCGCTCGGCCACGGCCTCGTACGCGGGAGGCGCTCTGGCTGGCGGAACGGGACATCCCGACCGCCATGATCGACATATCGGATGGCATCGCCGGTGACGCCGGGCACATCGCGGCGGCCAGCCAGGTCCGCATCGTGATCCAGGCCGCGGCGCTGCCTGTGGCGAACTGTGCCGACCTCATGTTGGCCATGACCGGCGGCCAGGACTACGAGCTCTGCTTCACCGCGCCGCCCGGGACCGTCGAGCCCGTGGCCGCGGAGTTCGCGTCCCGGTTCGGCACGATGCTCACTCGCGTTGGAGAGGTGCTGGCGACGGAGCAGACCGGCCGCACGACGTCGCCCGCCGGGGCTTTCGTCGTGGACGCCGCCGGGGAGCCGCTCCCGATCCTGGGATTCCAGCACTGGATGAAGGCGTGATCCGCTCGGCCTGGGCCTGGTTCAACGGCGCGCTCGCCACCGTGGTGATGGGTCCGCTGGTCATCGGCGCGTCCCTGGTTGGCGTCCGGAGTCCCCGGTTCTACGACTGGGCGGGGCGGACCTGGTCCGGCTGGAACCTCAGAGCCGGGGGCGTGACGGTGACGGTGGAAGGCCTGGAGCACATCGACCTGGATTCACCCCAGATCCTGGTCGGCAACCACCAGTCCTGGTTCGATGTCTTCGCCGTGGCCGCCAACATACCGAAGAGCTTCCACTTCGTCGCGAAGAAGGAGCTTGAGCGTGTGCTCCTGTTCGGGAGGGCCTGGAAGGCCGCTGGCCATATCTCCATCGACCGATCCAACAACACCGCCGCCATCGCATCACTCGACCGGGCCGGCCGCCAGCTGCGGGATGAGCGGAGCGCCGTCGTCCTCTTCCCCGAAGGGACCCGCTCGCCCACCGACGACATGCTCCCGTTCAAGAAGGGAGCGTTCATGCTCGCACTCCACACCGGCGTGCCCATCGTGCCGTTTGCCGTAGCCGGCTCCCGGCGCGTGTTCCCGAAGGGTTCCTGGCGAGTGCGTGCGGGCCCGGTTATCGTACGCTTCGGCCCGCCCATCCCTACGGATGGGCTGGGGCCCAGTGACCGCGATGCGTTGATCGCCAGGGTCCGGGGAGAGGTGCAGCGGATGCGGGACGACGCTCGCCGCACCCTCGGCCCCGGCCGCCTGGAGCACCCCGAGTCACGGGACGCGGGACACGAGACGCGAGACACGAGACGCGAGACCCGAAGACCGGAGCCGGGGAGCGGCGTGAGATGAGAACGCTTCGGAGTAACCGAGCCCCGAGGGCTTGCTCCATCCGTCCCGGATCCTGTGCCTCCCGTTCCGCGGTCCCGGCGTCGGGTTTCGGGTCTCGGGTTTCGGGTCCCGGGTCCCGCCAATCAATCAACCGATTCCACAACACGTCATGTCCTCAATAGCCCTGATCCGTGCACGTCAGATCCTCGATTCCCGCGGCAACCCCACCGTTGAAGCCGATGTCCGGCTGGAGAGCGGGGCGTCCGGCCGCGCGGCGGTCCCAAGCGGCGCGTCCACCGGCGAGCTCGAGGCTCTCGAGCTTCGGGACGGCGGCGATGCGTACCTGGGCAGAGGCGTCCTGAAGGCTGTCGCGAACGTCGACGGCCCGATCGCGGACCGGCTCCGTGGGATGGATGCCAGTGACCAGACGGCGATCGACCGGGCCATGCTCGAGCTGGACGGCACGCCCAACAAGGCGAAGCTGGGCGCCAACGCGATCCTGGCCGTCTCCATGGCCACGGCCCGGGCGGCCGCCGCCGATAGACGGGAGCCACTGTACACATACCTGGGTGGGCCCGACGCCGCGCTGATGCCGGTCCCGCTCATGAACATCCTGAACGGCGGCGCCCACGCGGCCAACAATGTCGACTTCCAGGAGTTCATGGTGGTGCCCATCGGCGCGGATACGTTCCCGGACGCGCTCCGGATGGGTGTGGAGATCTTCCATTCGCTGGCCAAGGTCCTCAAGAGCCAGGGGAAGAGCACCGCCGTGGGCGACGAGGGTGGGTTCGCGCCGGACCTGGCCACCAACGAGGAGGCCGTCGACGTCATCCTTACCGCCATCGACAGGGCCGGCTACCGCGCCGGCGACGACGTCGTCCTCGCCCTCGACCCCGCCGCCAGCGAGTTCTACCGCGATGGCGGCTACGTCTTCCACAAGTCGTCCGGCGACCGCCGCACCGGCGAGGAGATGGTCGACTTCTGGCGCGAATGGGTCGATCGTTACCCCATCCGCTCCATCGAAGACGGCCTCGATGAGGGGGACTGGGACGCCTGGCGCAAGCTCACCGCCGCCATCGGCGACCGGGTCCAGCTCGTGGGCGACGACCTCTTCGTCACCAACACCGAGATCCTCCGGCGCGGTATCGAGGAGGAGTCCGCCAACGCCATCCTCATCAAGGTGAATCAGATCGGGACGCTGACCGAGACGCTGGAAGCCATACAGATGGCCCGCGATGCCGGCTTCCGTTACGTCATCAGTCACCGGTCCGGCGAGACGGAGGACACGTTCATCGCCGATCTGGCCGTGGCCACCGGCAGCGGCCAGATCAAGACCGGCAGCGCCAGCCGTACCGACCGGACCGCCAAGTACAACCGCCTGCTCCGCATTGCCGAGGAGCTGGGTGACCGGGCCCGGTACGCCGGGAGGGAGGCGTTGTGATTCGAAAGATAGGCGCCGGAATCATCATCCTCGCCGCCGTTTACTTCTTCTTCCTCGGCGGCGAGTACACGTTCCTCGACCTCTGGCGGATCGACCGCGCCCAGAAACAGGAGGCTGTGCAACTCGAGGCCGTGCGCGCCGACGTGACGACGCTTCAGCAGCGCGCGGATTCCCTCGCCACCGACTCCGCCACGCTCGAGCGAATCGCTCGGGAGAACTACGGTCTGATCAAGGACGGCGAGCGGCTCTACCGGTTCGTCGAGACCGACTCCGGGCCGGCGGTGCCCCGGGACCGCTGATCCGGGACCCGGGCAGCGAGCGGTCTGAACGGGGCGTGGAACATAGGGCCCGCCGGGCCGCCGCGCGGTTGACCCGGTAAGCGCCCTCGGCTAGCTTTTCTAGCTGTCGGCAGGGTAGCTCAATCGGTAGAGCAGCGGAATCATAATCCGTGCGTTGGGGGTTCGAGTCCCCCCCCTGCTATTGTCGGCCAACGCTGGATTGTGAAGGGCTACCGCGCTTTGCGCCCGGTAGCCCTTCGCGTTGTGGCGCGAGCGGAATTCTACGCGGCCAGCGGCGCCCAGCCGCCTTTATCACCGGCTCCCGCCGACCGGGCCGGCGAGGCTCCGTAGTGCGTGGCCCAGCGCGGCGTCCAGCGCTTCATCCGACGGCGCGACGATGTCCGGTTCGATGCCGACCCGCTCCCACTGCCGGCCGGTTGCGGGATCGTAGACCCGGCTGATGGACACGGCCACCGACAGGCCGTGGACGGCTCGATGCAGGTCGACATTGCGGCCGGCGCCGGCGGTGCGCTCCCCCACGATGGTGGCCCGGCCCAGGTTCTGAAGCACGAACGGGATGTCCTCGGCCGCCGACGCGGAACGGCGGTCCACAAGAACGTAGAGCGGCACCGCGGTGCGACGGGGGCCGGGCACCGTCGTCAGCGTGAGGCGAATCTCGGTCTTACCCGTCGTCAACCAGTCCACTCCCAGCGACGCCACGCCTGGCGGCGTGAAGTGGCTGATGAGGAAGTTGGCCATCGCCGCGCTCCCGCCGGGGACGCCGCGCAGGTCCAGGATCATCGCGTCCGTCCCGTCCAGAGAGCGGAGGGCTTCGGCCACGGCGTTGAACGCCTCCGGACTTCCTGCGATGGTCCGCATCCGGAGGTAGCCCACGTTGTCGTCCAGCCGCTCCACGAGCTCCACCCCCAGGTCCGGTCCCCCACCGGGGGGAGATGGGAGCGGTCCGGCTCGCACGCCCAGATGCAGGTCCCCGTTGATGGCTCGCACGTCCCGGGTCAGCGCCCGGGCCAGGGCGTCCAGCGTTGCGATGGAGTCGTAATCCCGCGCCTGGAGCCGGCCGCGCACGTGCGCCGCGATCATTCCCGCCGTGTCCGGCCACGGATAGTGCCGCTCCATGATGGTGGCCACGCTCTCAACCGCCTCCGCCCGCACCAGGGAATCGATGCTGTCGTTGGCTTGCGCCGCCCCCTCAGCCGCGAGGGTCAGGGCCAGGGCCGCGCAGGCGGCCGTCATGAATTCTTTCATGCCGCCTTTCCAGGAAAGAAGCGGGCCCGCCCGGCCGTGCTGCGAATGTCGTGGCCGGGCAACAGTTTAAGCGGATCGGGCCGCCAGCCACCGGGCACCTGGGGTGTCCGCAGGTGGGACACGGTGTGCGGATGCGGGCAGGACAGGCGGAGGCGGGCGTCTACCCCGCCCCTGCTTCCAGCGCGGCGAGGCGGCGGT
>CAYXJH010000306.1:0-4419 GCA_964465415.1 uncultured Gemmatimonadaceae bacterium | reverse complement strand
TCGCGTTGTCGGCGCTCTCGGTGGTCGCGTTCGCCGGCCCCCGCGTCCGCCATGCGAGGCACGGCTCCAGCCGGGAGCGGAGCGACTACGCCCCTCGTCCGTCCCGCGGGCGGTCTGCCTCACGCGTTCCTCCGGGCCCGGCACGCGGCTTGACGGGAAGGTCGGTGGAGGCCCATCTCAAGGGACCTCGGGTCTCGAACCGTACCGAACGCCGTGAACCAGCCTACCATCTCCGTCCTTTTCGTGTGCCTGGGCAACATCTGCCGTTCGCCTCTGGCCGAGGCGATCTTCCGCTCGGTCGTCGAAGACGCCGGGCTGGCGGATCGATTCGAGATCGATTCAGCCGGGACGTCAGGGTATCATGATGGGGAGCCTCCCGACCAGCGCACAACCGCAGTCGCGGCGCAGCGAGGCGTGCGAGTGGGTGGAAAGAGTCGGCGGGTGACGCAGGCTGACCTGGAGACGTACGACCATATCATCGTGATGGACCAGGAAAACCTGGGCGCCGTGGAGCGTTTGGCGGCGAGGTCCGGTTCATCCCCAGACGTTCGCCTCTTCCGCGCGTTCGATCCGGCATCGGACGGTGATACGGACGTGCCCGATCCGTACTTCGGGGGTCCCGACGGCTTCGAGATCGTTCACGACCTGGTGGAGCGCTCTTCGCGGGGACTCCTGGCCGAGCTACGCGAGCGCTACGGCCTTTGAGGCTACCATGGGCCGTCGCCGAGGCGGTCGAAGCAGCGATCGCGGACCGTACGGGCCGTCACGATCGGATCGCGCGGTCGGCCGCCGTGGGTGGTGGCTGCATCAGCCCGACCGCTCGGCTCGAAACGGAAGGAGGCATGGCCTTCTTCCTCAAATGGGGCTCGGCCGACCTGCCTCCGGGCCTGCTGGCGGCGGAGGCCGTGGGGCTACGGGCGCTGGCGTCGGTCGGAGCCCTCCGCGTCCCGGAGGTGGTGGACGCGGGTGGCGAGGGGGCGGACGCATGGCTACTGCTGGAATGGCTCCCGCCCGGGCAGGCGGGCCCTGTAACCTGGCGGCGGCTCGGGCGGGGGCTGGCCGAGGTGCACCGCCATCGGGGGGCCCGGTTCGGCGCGGGTGCGGACAACTACATAGGACCGCTTCCCCAGTCCAACGTCGAATCGGACGATTGGGCCGGGTTCTGGCGTGCACGGCGTCTCGAGCCGCAGGTCCGGATGGCCGCGGACGGCGGCCTGCTCACGTCCGGTGACGCCCGGCGCTTCAACGCGCTGCTCCAGCGCCTGGACGCGATCCTGGAGCCGGCGGCGGTCGATGGCCCATCCTTGCTTCACGGGGACCTGTGGCGCGGGAACGTGCACATCCTCGAGGGCGGGGAGCCGGCCGTGATCGATCCGTCCACGTATCACGGCCACCGGGAGGTGGACCTGGCCATGGCCCACTTGTTCGGCGGGTTCGATCCGGACTTCACGGCTGCGTACGCCGAGGCGTGGCCACTGGCACCCGGCTACGCTCCGGTCCGCCGGTCAGTGTACCAGCTGTACTACCTGCTGGTCCACGTGAACCTGTTCGGCGGCGGGTACCTGGCAGGAACGCGGAGCGCGCTGGCGACGGCCGGTGTTTGAGGCCGATCGGTAGGCGGGCTCCGGCCGCGGGTCAGCGCTCGCCCGGCGCCCTCTCGAACACGACCCGGCCCCCCACCACGGTGAGGAGGACTCGGGCGTCCCTGATTTCCTGGGGCGAGGACCGGAGGAGGTCCCGGTCCATGACGACCAGGTCGGCCAGCAGCCCCGGAAGGATACGTCCCTTATCAGCCTCCTCGCCGGCCGCGAACGCATTGTTGAACGTGTAGGCGCGAAGCGCGGTCTCCACGTCGATAAGCTCCTCCGGGAACCAGCCGCCCTCCGGCTGGCCGTCCAGCGTCTGGCGCGTGACCGCGGCATAGATGCCGTGCATGGGGTTGGCCGTGTACCAGCTCGCGTTGGTGCCCGGCCAGTCGCTGCCGAAGGAGAGGAGGACCCCGGCCTCGTTGAGCGTTCGGAACGCGTAGGCCCAGCGGGACCGCTCGCCGATCCGTTCCTCCATCCACCGCATGTCGTCGATGGCGTGATAGGGCTGGACCTCGGCGATGATCCCGTTCCGGGCCATGCGGTCGGCCACCTCGGGGCCCGAAAGCACCTGGGTGTGGATGATCCGGAATCGGCGATCTCGGGGTCCGTTGACCTCCGCTACGTGCTCCATGAGGCTCAGAAGCGTATCGATGGCCTCATCCCCGATCCCATGGACCTGGGGCCAGTGTCCGGCGGCGTCCGCGCCCAGCAGGTTCCGCAGCATGGTTCCCGGCGGCTCCATTCCCGAGCCCGGACCCCCGGTCGCGCCCGTATTGGTCGAGTCGCGCCAGAAGCCCCGTTCGCCGGTATGCAGGTACGGCTCGTGGAAGCGCGCCGTCGAGTTGCCCATGATCCCATCGACGAACCCCTTGAGACCCCCCACCTTCAACCACTCGTCGCCGAAGCCGTGGCCGATGCCGGCGGCGGCCAGCGGCGCCCACTTGTCCAGCGTGGGGCGGGCGTAGATCCTCGTGGTAAGGTCACCGCTGTCCCGTAGACCGCGATACACCTGGAACTGCTCCGGTGGCGTGATGTCGTGGATCGTGGTGACGCCATACGACCGGAGCTGCTCCATCGCCACGCGCCCCTCGGCCAGCCGCTGCTCCATCGACTTCGGCGGGATCGCCGCCCGGATCCTGGCCACCGCCGGTCCGCTCACGCGGCCGGTCATCCACCCGTCCTGGCATTCGACGCCCTCCCAGGCGCACGAAGCGCTCACCGCAACCAGGGCGGCGCCGTTGGCCAGCCAGGCTGAGCGGTCCCAGCGCCAGAGGAACGCCGGCGAGCCAGGCGTGACCGCGTCGATTACCGAGCGGTCCGGATCGAACCGGACCGGTCGCTCCTGGGCGTTCTCACCCTCCGCTCCGGTCGAGCCGCGGCCCCACGCCTCGTACGCCCCCCAGTCGCCTCCCAGCAGCCATGCCCCGTCCGGGAGCCGGTCCCGGGCCTCGGTGACCCGCTGGCGCAAGCCGTCGTCGTCCGCCACGTCCAGCAGATTGACCCCCAGGAGGAGCGCGCCCGCGCTGTTGAAATGGGTGTGGTTGTCGATAAAGCCCGGCGTCATGAACCCGCCGTCGATCCGGATCACCCGGGTGTGCCCACTGCTGTGGACGTCCAGGTCGGCGGCGGAGCCCACGGCGAGGATACGGTCACCCCGGATCGCCGCGGCCTCGGCCCAGGGCCGGGCCTCGTCGCCCGTCCAGGCGCGATCCACTACCACGATCAGGTCCGCTTCCTGGGCCGCGGCGGGGGGGAGCGTACCGGCCATGCCCATCGCGATCGGGACGAGCGCGGCCGCGAAAACGCATGGCAGGCCGGTATGTACCGCGCGGCATCGGGCGGAATGGCGCGTCATGGCGTAACCGTTCCGAGGACCCGAGCCAGGCGTTCGAACGCGCCCTCCAGGTCGTCGCGGGAGGCGGCAAAGGAGAGGCGGACATACCGATCGTCTCCGAAGGCGGCGCCAGGGACCAGCGCGACCTCGGCTTCCTCGATCACGGCGGTGCAGAAGGCGATGGAGTCCGGGCGGGAGTCGTCGTACCAGCGATCCGCGCGGAAGAAGAGATAGAAGGCGCCCTCGGGCTCGACGAACGGCGTCCCCGGGAGGCGCTCGCCCAGCCGCGCGACGACGAGGTCCCGCCGGGCCTGGAACTCTTCGACCATGGCGGCGAGCTCCGCTTCCTGTTCCGGAGTCGCCGTGAACGCGGCCTCGGCGGCGAACTGGGCCGGCGTCGAGGCGTTCGATGTGGTGTGGCTCTGGAGCGCGGCGATCTCCCTGGCCGTGGAAACGTCGGCGTAACAGAATCCGAGGCGCCACCCCGTCATGGCGTACGCCTTCGATGCTCCATTGATGACCACGGCGCGCTCGAGCAGCTCCGCCGGCAGGTCCAACAGGCCCGGCGCGCGGCTTCCCAGGTAGCAGAGGCGGGAATAGATCTCATCACTGATGAGCCAGACCTCGCGATCCCGCGCCCATCGGGCAATGGCCTCGAGCTCCTCACGGCGGTAGACGGCGCCCGACGGATTCGATGGCGAATTCAGGATCAGCGCGCGAACCGTCGGATCCCAGGCGGCGTCCAGATCCTCCGGACCTACCCGATAGCCCCGCTCCTCCGCGCCCACAACGAACAGCGGCTCGGCTCGCGCCAGCTGCACGATCTCCGGATAGCTCGTCCAGTACGGTACGGGGATCATCACCCGGTCGCCGGGGCCGGTCAGCACGAACAGCGCATTGAAGAGCGCCTGCTTCGCGCCCACCGACACCACCACCCCCGCCGGGCTCGTTTCCACGCCATGGTCCCGGCCGAGCGCATTGGCGATCGCCCGGCGC
>CAYXJH010000305.1:0-4434 GCA_964465415.1 uncultured Gemmatimonadaceae bacterium | reverse complement strand
CGGAAGAAGCTGCTCACCGAGATGAGCAGGTCCCGCAGCAGCGCCTGGCTCTCCGGGGCGTTCGACTCCAGCACCGGAACGTAATCCTCCAGCGTGGCCACATCGTTGAAGCCCAGACGTCGATCCAGACGCCGGAGCACCATGGAGCGCTTGTACTGGCTGAAATCGTGCCCCGTTCGGCTCCTCAACACGGCGAACACCCGGGCCAGTCCGGCCTCCGTCTCCGGCGTCGGCAACGCCGCTTCACCCCCGCCGTGTGGCCGCCGGCTCAGCCGGATCAGCTCCCCCGGCATCCGCTCCGATGGCAACACAAGGTCGATCAGACCCGTGGCGATGGCGCTCACCGGCATGCTGTCGTATTCCGCCTCGGCTGGCGACTGCGCCACCGTGATCCCGCCAGCGTCCCGGATGTAGCGGATTCCCGCCGTCCCGTCCTCGCCCGTCCCCGACAGCACCACACCCACAGCCTCCGGGCCGTAGGCTTCCGCCAGCGTCCGGAAGAACAGGTCCACCGGCGCGTGCGCCGCACGCTCCCCCCGGTCGCGCAGGGAGATGGTCTCCCCACGCATGGCCAGATCCTTGCCCGGCGGGATGATGTACATGTGGTCCGCTTCCACCGTCGTCGGCCCGCTGACCTGCGTCACCGGGATCACGGCCCGGTCCTGAAGCAGCTCCGCCATCCGGCTCTCCCGCTCCGGATCCAGATGCAGGATCACCACGAACGCCATGCCGCTGTCGCCCGGCACCGCCTCGACGAATTGCTGGAGCGCCTTGAGTCCGCCCGCGGAAGCACCGATCCCGATCACCGTCAGGGGCGTCGTACCGGCTTCCGTGGGCCTGTTCACCGGGGGTTCGCGCGTGGGTCGGGAGGTCTTCATGCGGTCACAGTTCCGGGAGCAGAGAGCCGCGCGACCCGCGCGTCATGAGCGAGTCGGTCCATGGTCACCTATTGACCAAACGGTAATAACAATATACTATCCACTAACCCTTTGGTCAATAACAGCGAAGCAGGAGCAAGTCACGTGGGGAAGCGGAAGCGGATACCGGAGGAGGCGCGGCGACAGCAGATCCTGGAAGCGGCGTTCCACGTGGCCTGTCGAGAGACCATCGGGAGGCTGACCGTGCGCGCGGTCGCGGCGGAGGCCGGGGTCAGCCACGCGCTGGTGCTGTTCCACTTCGGGCGTAAGCAGCGTTTGGTGCACGACCTGCTCGGCTGGGTGCTGGACAGCACGTCGGTGCTTCGCATCTCGGAGGATATCGCGCGGTTCCCGCATGCCCGGGATCGGCTGAACGCATTACTGGAGCAGGAGATGAGCCGCCAGTCGCACCAGCCCGAGTATACGCGGCTGTTTTTGGAGTACTGGGTGCTGGGGGCTCATCACGAGGAGATCAAGACGCGGATCGGCGCGGAGCTGGAGCGATACCGTGAGGCGTTCCGGGCGATCATGGAGGAGCTGCTCGAAGCGGATCCCCTGCTGCTGCCCGGGGTGACGGCGGACGGCATGGCGGCGGTGGCGGTGAGCTGGATCCAGGGGTGCGCGGTGCAGGCTCTGGTGGCGCCCGGTCGGTTCGACACGGACGACTACATGGCGGCCATGCGCGGCATGATCGCCCGCCCCGGCGAAGCCGGGGGGTCATGATCCCGGTCGCCATCGTCGTGCGGGCAGGCTGCTCCCCCCTGACGCCGGAGCGGTCGGGGCCGGGCGGGTCCTGAACCGCGACGCTAAACGCGACGCGACCACGGCCCCACCCGACTCGCGCTGGGCGCTTACCTGGACGGCGGTGCCAGATTGGCACACGCGACCACCATGTCACTGTTGGTAGCGGACGCCGTCACCCAGACCGAGTACCGGCCCGACGTGGGCGTGTGCAACGCCACTTCCGCCGTCGTGCTGGCCCGTCCGTGGCGATCCACCGTCACGTCCCGGTAGGACGATCGCTGGCCGACCAACCCCTCGTCGTAGTCGCACTGCCCGCGGTGCAGCCCCCAAGGGTGGACCCCCCCAGGCGCGGCGTTGGCCAGGGCGAGACTGACCTTCGTGGTCCGGGCGTCATTCCCGGGCACCATGGTGGCGGTTCCGCTCATCTGTACCACACCGGCCAGGCTGGCGGGGCTCGCCAGCGTCCCGTGCCAGCGGGTGTTCAGATTCTCATCCGAGGCGCTGACCTCCACAGCCTGCGATCGTGAGAACGGGAAACAGCCGCCGAGCGCTACGGCAACGGCGCCGATCAACAGGGCTCGATACGCGTACATGGGACCTCCAGGGTCGAGAATCCGCCGGCCCGCGCGGCCGGGTCGAAACTCCACACCGTCCCGCGCGTATTGACCAAGCGGTAAGTTCAACATAGCGGGTTTTGACCGCATGGTCAATATATGGCAGGTAGTGACTTCCCACCGTGAGTTGCGGGTCCGTTATTGACCGCGCGGCAAATACGACGTAGATTGTACTGTACGGTTGGTCAGCAAAGGGAACCCGGGAGCGGTGGACGACGATCCTGTCCGCGTTCCGCTTCGCACCTCTCACCGATCCGGAGGCGGTTATGCGTTCGATCTTCGTTGCCGGGCTCATGCTCACGCTGGCGGTCGTGCCGGCCGCTCAGGCCCAACAGTTCGTGCCCCCTGTCGACGTAAAGCCAGTGCAGTCCAGCCTCATCGAGGCGCCGCCGCACTGGAGCCAGCCTGATTCGCCCAGCATTCAGCCCGTGGAGGCCTATCCAAGAACCGAGACCGCAGCGGCGGCCGCGATGCAGGAGCCCAGCGCACGTACGCTGCTTGCCGTCGTCGGGGCAGTAGTCGTGGTGGTCGCGCTGGTCGCGCTGTTGCTGTGACCGCCCATCTCGGCGTCGCTGCGTCGGGTGCGATCCAGGAGACAATGCCGCACGTCGCGGGCGGGAGGTCCGAATGACGCGGGATGACTGGCGTTGGATCGGCATCGCCGCGGGCCTGGCGCTCGCGGTGGGTGTGGTGCTGTACTTCGGCGGGAGGTGGCAGGAGCGAGGCATAGCCGCGAGCGATCGCGCGGAGCGGATCGAGGAGGTCGAAGCGGCACGCTCGGACCTTGCGAGCTCGCGCGCGGAGCTGGCCGCGGCGGAGGATCGCATACGGCTGCTCTGGGCACGGTCGCTCCTGTTCGAGACCGCCGTCGACCTCGATCGCCGTAACTTCGGTACCGCGAATCAGCACCTGCGGGCGGCGTCCCAACAGCTCGAAGCGGTCCGGACCGGACCTCCGGGCATGGATGTCGAGCGGTTGCGCGCGCTCCAGCGGGACATCGCGGAGGCCAACCTCAACGTGGCCACCGACCTGGGGGTGCAGCGCGCTCAGGTCATGGACTTCCTGGCGCGGCTGGACGCGTTGCTGCCGGAGGAGCGACCGGATCCCGGATCCCAGGTTCGCGCGGATCCCGAGGCGGCAGACACCCCTTCCACCCGAAGCCCGTGAGCAGCAGAGGTTCGGTCAACCCGGCTCTGGCGGCGGCACAGCGTTCACCACCACGCGGTGGCGCTGGCCGTCGTCCACCAGCGGGATCGTCGCGCCGGGAAGAATGCGGCCGTCCAGGCTCACCATAGGCTTCCCCGCTTGCAGCTCGGCTGGGCTTAGCACCGTAATGGAGTACAGAGCGGCCCCGAAGCGGTAGTCGATGCCGAACTCCGGCCAGTGCGCGGGCACGCGGGGGTCGATCCGGAGCGTATCGCCGCGGCGGGTGAATCCGAGGATCGTCTCCAGGCCCACGCGGTACATCCAGCTGGCCGAGCCGGTGTACCAGGTCCAGCCGCCGCGCCCGACCAGCCCTGGCGCCGTATAGACGTCGGCTGCGACGACGTAGGGCTCCACCCTGTACGTCGCCACATCGTCGGGGGTGGCGCCGTGGGTCAGCGGGTTCAGCATCTGGAAGAGCTGAAAGGCGCGGTCGCCATCGCCACGGAGGGCCGTGGCGAGGACGGTCCACAGGGCGGCGTGGGTGTACTGGGCGCCGTTCTCCCGGACACCCGGGAGGTAGCCCTTGATGTAGCCGGGGTCGGCGGCCGTCTCATCGAAGGGTGGGGTGAGGAGGACGATGAGCCGGTCGGCCTCGCGGACCAGGTGCTCTTCGACGGACCGCATCGCCCGGGCCTGGCGGTGGGGCCACCCGGCGCCCGAGATGACGCTCCAGCTCTGGGCGATGGAGTCGATCCGGCACTCGTCGCTTTCGCTGGAGCCGAGGGGCGTGCCATCGTCGAACCAGGCACGGCGATACCACTCGCCGTCCCACCCATGGGTCTCCACCGCCTCGAGGTAGGCGTCGGCGCGTGAGCGGAAGTCGGCGGCCACCTCCGGGTCGCCCATGTCATCCGCGCGCGAGGCGAAGGCGCGAAGCCCGGCGATGAGGAACCAGGCTAGCCAGACGCTCTCGCCTCGACCCTCGATGCCGACCCGGCTCATCCCGTCGTTCC
>CAYXJH010000304.1:0-4442 GCA_964465415.1 uncultured Gemmatimonadaceae bacterium | reverse complement strand
GTGAGCGCGCAGCAGCGCCTCGACCTCGGCCCGGAGCCCGGGATCGTCTCCCACTGCCCGTTCCAGGAAACGGGCTCGCTCGTCAGGCGCGACGTCGAGGGCGTCCTCGAACAGGGCCCGCGCCCGGGCCCACCGGGTCCCGGGTGACTCGGTCCGGTCCGATCGGTACGGCGCCGCGCGCGTGATCCCGTCCCGACTCAGGTCGAACACCCAGGCGAGGGTCACCACGACCGGGAAGCCGAGGATGCCCAATGCGACGACGAGGGTCACGCTCCAATCGGGTAACCGGAGTGCGGGGAAGAAGATGGAGGCCGCCTGCGCGGTGACGAAGAACAGACCGACGTAGGCCACGGTCGTTCGTATGACCCGCCGCCGGCGCGCTTCCGCGAAGAGCCGGCGCGTCGCCGCGAGGGGTCGTGCCAGCAGGCGGCGGAGCTTCATGCCGACAGCTCGCGGTTCAGCCAGGCGCGGGCCGCGGTCCAGTCCCGCTTGACGGTCATGGGCGACACGTCCAGCGCCTCGGCGACCTCTTCTATGGTCATGCCCGCGAAGAACCGGGCCTCCACGATCCGGGCCTGGCGCTCGTCCAGCGCCCGAAGCCGGTCCAGCGCCTGGTCCAGCGCCAGCAGGTCGTCGAGGGACTGATCGTCGAGCCCGTGGTGGCCGGCGAGGTTCGCGTCGTGCATGTCCACCCGGGCCCGGTCCCCGCCCCGCTTGAGCGCCCGCCGGGCCGTCGCGTGATCGATGAGGATCCGGCGCATGGCGCCGGCCGCGGCCGCGAAGAAGTGAGCCCGGCCGCGCCATTCCAGCCGGTCCAGGCCCACGAGCTTGATGTACGCCTCGTGCACGAGTGCCGACGTCTCGAGCGTGTGGCCCGGGTTCTCAAGGCGAAGTTGGCGGTGCGCCATCCGACGGAGCTCGTCGTAGACCAGCGGGAAGAGCCGGTTCATGGCCTGCGGCTCGCCTGCGCCGGCGGCTTCGAGGAGCAGCGTGACGTCTCCCGTATCTCCCATCGTTCACCCGTTGAGGCTGATCAACACGTCACGGCAAGGAAGCGGAGCGGCCACCCGAGTGTAACGGGTCCAAACCCGCGACCTCAACGGTCTTGCCCTACCGTGGTCCGGTTCGGTCGCGGATCCCGCCTCTACCATCAAAGGCCGAAATCACGCCCGGAAAGGACCCATGAGTACCGTCACGACCCCAACCGAGACCCGCGTTTCTCCTCCCGCGACCGTCCTGACGGATGAGATGCTGGATCGCTTCGCCCGCCGCGCGCCGGAATACGATCGGCACAACCGGTTCGCCACCGAGGACTTAGAAGAGCTGCGGGATGCCGGGTACCTGCTTGCCCCCTTGCCCAGCGAGCTGGGCGGCGGCGGAATGGACCTCGCCCGGGTCTGCCAGGAGCAGCGACGCCTGGCCTACCACGCCGCGCCCACGGCGCTGGCCATCAACATGCACCTGTACTGGGTCGGGCTCGCCGCCGACCTCTGGCGCGGCGGGGACACGTCCATGGAGTGGCTGCTGCGCGAAGCCGCCGCGGGCAAGGTCTTCGCCGCGGGCCACGCCGAGAGCGGCAACGACGTGCCCGTCCTCTACGCCACGACCGCCGCCGAGGCGGTGGATGGCGGGTACCGGTTCACGGGCAGGAAATCGTTCGGCAGCCTATCCCCCGCCTGGGACTACCTGGGGATCCACGGCATGGACCTCGGCCAGCGCGACGAACCGCGCGTGGTCCATGGGTTCCTGGCCCGGGATGCGGGGAACTTCCGTATCGTCTCCACCTGGGACGATGTGCTGGGCATGCGCGCGACCCGCAGCGACGACACCGTCCTCGATGGCGCGTTCGTCCCCGCCCACAGGATCGCGCGGATCGTCCGTCCCGGATTCAAGGGCATGGATCCGTTCGTCCTCGGCATCTTCGCGTGGGCGCTCATGGGCTTCGCCAACATCTACTACGGCCTGGGCCGCCGCATTTTCGACCTGACGGTGGAGCGTCTCAAGAAGAAGACGTCCATCGCCCTGTCCCGGTCGTCCATGACGCATCACGCGGGGATCCAGGACGCGGTGGGGGCCATGGCCATCGAGCTGGAGGGCGTGGAGCCGCACCTGGACCAGGTCGGACGGGACTGGGCCGCGGGCGCGCCGTACGGAGCCATGTGGGGGCCGAAGATCGTCACGGCCAAGCACCGGGCGGTGACCGCGACGTGGCGCGTGGCGGACATGGCCCTCGACATCTCCGGCGGCTTCGGGATCTTCCCCGCCTCCGGCCTGGAGCGGCTCATCCGCGACGCCCGGCTCGGGCCCATCCATCCGACCAACCGGTTCCTCACCCACGAGATCGTGGCCAAGGCCGCGCTGGGGCTGGACCTGGATGAGCAACCCCGCTGGGGATGAGAGATAACCGCTGACATGAAAGGAACTGAAGATGACAAGGAACACCTTGGCGTATCTGGGGCTTCTGGCTGCGTTCGTGGTCGCGGTCGGGGCGAGCGTTCCGGCGGTGGTGGCGGGGCAGGGGGTGGGGGTCGGGATCGATGACCAGTCGCCGTTCATCCAGGTCGAGAACGCGGATGAGCGGGAGACGCTGCTCTATGTGTGGACCCGCGACGCGAGCGGGGACGGAAGCGACTTCATCGCGGTGATCGACGTGGATCCGGCGTCGGACCGGTACGGAAGCATCATCGGGACGGCGCCGACGGGCTCGACGGGGAACGAGGCGCACCACTTCGGCTACACGGCCGACCGCAGCCGGATCTTCGGGGGCGGAATGTTCTCCAACACCCTCTTCGTGTACGACGTGGAGACGGACCCACGCTCGCCGCGGCTCCTGCGGCAGGTCGACCTTTCGGGAAGCGGGTACGTCGGCCCCCACACGCCGTACGCCGTGCCCGGTGGGGTGCTGGTGGCCATGATGGGCGCGGCCGATGGGGGGTCGGGTGCGCTGCTGAAGGTGGACGACGAGGGCCGGGTCGGGCGAGCCTACCCGGCGCCGACGAACCACGGCCGGCCCATCCACCTGTACGATGTCGTGATCAATCCCGGGGCGAACCGGATGCTCGCGTCCAGCTTCGCCCACGCCGAGCACTTCATGCACGGCGTGCCGGATCCCGAGCACGTGGGCAGCGAGGTGGTGGTCTGGGACTGGGAGTCCGGGGAGGTCGTGCAGGTCGAGGAGCTGGACCCGTCCACCGTCGTCCTGCGCTGGCTCCGCTCACCCGGCGCGAACGGCGGGTTCGTGCCCTCGGCGTTCGGGAACTCGGTGTGGCACTGGTCGGATCCGGACGGGACCGGGCGGTACGAGTTCGAGCGGGTCCTCGCGCTGCCCGACGGGTCGCTGCCGGTCGACCTCAGGCTCTCCCACGACGACCGGTACATGTTCCTGTCGCTCTGGGCCGCCGGTGAGGTTCGCCAGTACGACATCGCCGACCCCCGCAACCCGAGGCTGGTCGACACCGTCCGGGTCCCGCAACCCAACATGATGCGGCTCTCCCACGACAGCGGCCGCCTCTACGTCACGAACTCCATCCTCTCGACCCTGGACGGCGACGTAGAGTTCGGGGCATGGCTGTACGACGTGGGCCCGGACGGAATGACGCGGGACACCCGGTTCGCCCCGGAGTTCCAGAACTTCCCGGGCGGCCGGGCCGGGCCCCACGACATGCTGCTGCGCTGAGCCCGTCCGGCGGCGGACTCCGTGCCGGATCCGCTTGCGCGCCCGGCACGGGGCCCGCCTATTGCTAGCGCCTCGCCGAACGGAACAGGCACGTTGCCGAGGAGGCGTGATGGGATCGGGCGCATGGGTGAGCGACGCCAACCAGGTGCTGCTCGCCGACCTGTACCAGCTCACCATGGTACAGGGATACTGGCGCGAGGGGATGCGGGACGACGCTGTGTTCTCCCTCTTCGCGCGGCGCCTTCCGCCCGGCCGCAACTACCTCCTCGCCTGCGGCCTCTCCACGGTCCTCCACTATCTCGAGACCGCACGCTTCGACGACGAGGCCATCGACTACCTGGCCACGCTGCCCGGCTTCGCGCCCGACTTCCTTCGCTGGCTCCGCGACTTCCGATTCACCGGTGAGGTTTACGCCGTGCCGGAGGGCACGCCGGTGTTCGCCGACGAGCCGATCGTCGAGGTGACGGCCCCGATCGCCGAAGCGCAGCTGGCCGAGACCTTCCTGATGAACCAGGTCCACTTCCAGACCGTCCTCGCCTCCAAGGCCGCCCGGATCGTCGCGGCCGCCCGGGGGCGCGCGGTGGTGGACTTCGCCCTGCGCCGCATGCACGGCACCGACGCCGCGATCAAGGGCGTTCGGGCCGGCTGGATCGCCGGCCTCACGGCCACCAGCAACGTCCTCGCCGGCCGGATCTACGGCGTGCCGGTCGCCGGCACGATGGCCCACAGCTACATCCAGGCCCACGACGACGAGCTCGAGGCCTTC
>CAYXJH010000303.1:0-4450 GCA_964465415.1 uncultured Gemmatimonadaceae bacterium | reverse complement strand
CCACCAATGCCAGCACCGCGCTCCTCTATGCTATCGAGATCGGCGCCGGCATCGGCGGCCTGCCGGCCTATGTCTCGACGCTCAACGACCGCATCGTCCCGGTCGACATCGGCAAGCGCCACCAGGTCGACATCTGGCTCACCTACCATCCGGACCTTCGCAAGAATCCCCGGAAGGCGCATCTGATCGGCTGGAGGACACCCGTACCGCCTCGCCCGGCGGCGACCGGCGACTGGCGCGGGTGGGCGAGCTGAGCGACTACGAGGTCGCCGATCACCACCCGGACGTTCGCGGCTGGGACGTGGTCGCGTCGGATGATCGGAAGATCGGGGACGTGAAGGACCTGATCGCCGATACCACCGCCATGAAGGTTCGCTACCTCGACGTCGAGCTGGACAGCGATTTCCGCCGCAGCGACGATGAGAGCCGCGTCCTGGTGCCGATCGAGCACGCTCGTCTGATCGAGGATGACGACGTGGTGCGGCTGGATGTGATGGCCTCGAACCAGGCCCGGGACATCCCGACCCACCGCGGCACGTTCGACACGGAGTACGAAGGTCGCGTGACGCGGATGTTCCCGACGGACACCACGCGTAACCCGAACGATCCGGGAGGCAGATATGGCTGACCTCGACATCCAGAAGAAGGAGGGATCGATGTGGCCATGGATCCTGGGGATCCTGGCCGTGCTGGTGCTGGCGGGCGTGATCTGGGCCGTCACGCGGTCCGATGACCGGGACGACGCCAGGATGCACCGAGACACCGTGCCCGCCGCGCGGGATACGGTGATCAATCAGCTGGATGGGCCGGTGGGCGGCGCGGAATACGTGTCGTTCGCCACGGAGCCGCTGTACGCGGCCGCCTGATCCTAGGCACGATCCTCGAGCCCCTCACCGGCGCGGCCGGTGAGGGGCGATCCCGTCACGGCGGCGGGGGCCTCTAGGCCCACCAGGTCGGCAGTGAGCGCGTCAGCCCGTGGCCGGCCTCAACGCGGTCGCGGCCTTGCGGAGCACGTGGATCACGTCGGGAAACACCATCGGATCCGCAGTGGCGTCCTCGATGGTGAACCAGCGGGGATCCCGGCCGGGCTCCCCGACGCTCCCGTCTTCCGGGGTCGCGCATTCCATCAGGAAGTACTCGACGATGGCGGGATCGTCCGGCTGGCCGAAGCAGAACACGCCTACGGACGGACCTGCGGAGAGGTTTTGGCCCGCTTCTTCGGCCACCTCGCGGCGGGCGGCGTTCGCGGCGCGCTCTCCCTCATCGATGTGGCCCTTGGGCAGGACGTACCTCGGCGCCTTGCTGGAGCGGACCAGGAGAAACTCGGTCTGCCCGTCTTGCTGCCGGTAGACCACTCCGCCTGCATGGGTGAGCATCAGCTCGCGCGCACGGGCCAGCACCTTGATGACGTCCGGCGGGGCGGGCGGCTTCGCCTCGCCGGCCGCCTCCACGGTGAACCATTCGGGAGCGCGGTAGTGCTCGAAAGGAGCCGCCTCAACCTCCCCAGCGACCTCTTCCATGAGGAAATACGCGGTCGTGACCTTTCGGGTTGGTGTCTCGAACGACGAGACGCCGAGGCTCCGGACCGGGGCCAGGGTATAGCCGGCCTCCTCCCTGACCTCCCGGATCGCCGCCGCGACCGCGTCCTCCCAGGGCTCGATGTATCCCTTCGGGAGGATCCGGTGGAGTGCATCGGTCGATAGGACCAGCAGGAACTCGACCTGGATGCCCGCTCGCCGGTACACGACGCCCCCGGCGTGGGAGCTGAGCTCCTTGTGGCGCCGCATGAGGGCGAGCGCCTCGGCGATCTGGTGGCAGAAGAGGGCCGGCGAAAGCCCGGGCACGCCCGCCGACGGCATCAGGGCGCCGCCGGCCGGCCGGGGCTGGCCCTTGCTGGCATGGTAGTAGTTCAGCAGGTGCCGGACCGAATGCTCACCCAGGGACCGGTAGCTCTCGAACTGGGACTCGCTGAACCACTGGTCCGTCGTCGACTCGTGCGGGAAGGCTGGGTTGAGCCGGTGGTACGCCTGCACGTCGACGGGCTCGTCGCCGGACACGAACGGCCTGATGTAGATCAGCTCCCCGTCCGGCGCCGGGGCGGAGCCGCTCCCGCCCGGCGCCGGCACGCGGTCGACCCTGGAGTAGTGGATTACGCCGTGGTACGCGTGCCCCGCGCCCTTCCCCCGCCCGGTCCCGGCCTCGATGTCCAGGGCGTTGACCGTGACGGGGACGCCGAAGTCGACCCGGATCTTGCGGAGCGCCTCGCCCAGCGATGCGAACGTGCGGCCGCCGTCCTGGCCGGCATCCACGACGACGATGTAGCGGCAGCGTCGCCGGACCATCTCGTACAGGCCGAGATTGTCGAAATGGCCGCCATCGGACACGTTGAGCACGGGCGACGTGAAGCGTGTGCCGCCGAACGCCTCCGCCCACCATGCGCGCCAGACCTTGGCGGGCGTCCGCCCCAGCGTCGTGAGCTCCCCCTCGTCCCACGGCGCGCGCAGCCACCAGCCGAGCCGCACGTTGAACAGCGCCAGCAGGAAGGTGACGGCGGCGGAGGAGTGGTAGCCCATGTTCGGGCTGGCGGCCGCGCCAGAGATGCTCATGGCGGTGCCGAGGCGGACGGCGTCCGGCCCCTCAGCGGCGCGGTCCAGGCGGCGATAACCTCCGCGCGTGCCCCCAACCTCGCCGTAGCGTCCGGCGATGTGGGCGCCGAGGTGCAGGGGAGAGAAGGTGAACGACACGCCCTTGCGCTCGTTCCACTCGGGTCGGGTGCCGCCCAGGTCGTTGAGCGTGGCATTGAGGACGTGGAACAGGTGGGGCGCATCGTGCGGGTCGCCGGTGGCGGGGCCGGATGGCCACAGCTGCGCCAGGGTAAGGTCGTCCTTCTCGTCGAACGCGGTGTCGCTCTCGGGCGCGTCCGGACCACGGGAGGCCCGGAGGAAGGCGCGGACCAGGCGGTTGCGATAGAGGGCGTGAAGCGAGAACTCGTTGATGTCCACGAACACGACGACCATGGCCGAGATCGCGAGGGCCGCGAGGGCGATGACCGCCGTGATGGCCAGCATGGTCGCGGGTGAGGTGGCCCAGAGGGCGTGGGCGCGGCCGACCAGCGCGTGCATGACCGCCGACACCACGACCAGGATGAGGGCGATGGTGAGGACGGCGGCGCCGGTCGTCGCCAGGCGCGTGAGCCGGGCGGAGCGCTCGACCCTATCGGTCCGGACCGGCCTCCGGTCCCCCAGCTTCTTGAGCAGCAGCGTGGCGATGCCCGATACGCCGCCAGCCGTGGCCAGGAGCGATGGCGCCTGGTGGAGCAGCTCGGGGCCGTAGAGCGTGAGCCCGGTCAGGAGCATCCACACAACGCCGAACCGCAGGTAGCCGCCTTCCCGACGCGATGAGTCTTCGGCTTCGCCGACGTCAGCCGAGGAGCCGCGCACGGCGGTGCGGGCGATCAGCGCGAGCCAGACGAGGAACGCGGCTGCGGCGGGCAGCAGGACGGCGGCAGGCCGGGCCAGGCCGGGTTCGGGGATCAGCCCCGTGGCGACGAGCGTCTCGACCAGAATCCGCGGGGCGATCAGGGCGGCGCCCAGGAGCGGGAGGACGACCAGCCAGTTCAGCAGGAGGTTGCGCAGGTAGATGGCCCCGAGCGTCCAGGTGTCGAGGCTGAACGCTCCGGTACGGGGGCTCAGGTAGTTGGTGAACCGGCGGACGTGCGCCACCTGCCACGGCTCCGGCGGCTTTTCGCCACCGAGCGCCCGGCCGCTGGCCCCCTCGGCAAGGAGCGCGCTCACCTGGGCCAGCCGCTCGCGCCTGGATGGCGTCGCGCCCGAGTCCCTGGCCTCGGAGAAGTGGCGATGGATCCAGGCCGTGAGCCAGGAGCCGATGTACCCGCCACCGGATACGGTGCTCAGGTAGTGGAAGCGGTGGAGGACGCCGGCGGTGGCGAGGGCGCGCAGGACGCCGAACGAGAATGCAGCGCTCCGGATCCCGCCACCGGACAGGCACAGGGCGGACCGTCCGACGTCGGGCGGCAGAGCGTGCACATGCTCGTACAGGTCGGCCAGCCGGGCGTCGATGGTGTCGAGGCCTGCTTCGGGAAGGGCGCCGTGGATCGCCTCGAACTCGTCGCGGAGCATCTCCGCCAAGTCCCGTCGGGGATCCTGCGCCGGGGAGGCCGGCTCCTCCTGGTCCGGCTCCAGCGGCGCGGCAGCACGAACGTCCGCCCGGGTCTCCACGTGTGCCATCGGCTCGCTCCTGGGCGCGGTCGCTGTGCCGCAAATGCGGCGTGCGGAGGCATCATGATTGCCGAGGCGGCAGGACCGAGTCAAGGAGCGCGTTCGGCTGCTCGTGCTCACGTCACGGCGGCCCCGGCGCCTCCCCCACCCAGGCGGCGGCGAGGATGGCGCGGACCGCGTCCCGGTCGACGGGCCGGGGATTGGGATACGCG
>CAYXJH010000302.1:0-4453 GCA_964465415.1 uncultured Gemmatimonadaceae bacterium | reverse complement strand
GCCTGTCCACGCGGTCATGGTCGCGCCCGCCGCGCCGCCACGTGAGCGGGCCCTGGCCGCGCTGGATGAGGCAAGGCGGGCCGGCCTGGTCGAGAACGGGGAGCGGAAGGAGTTCTACACCCGCATCGCCCACGCCCTGCGGGACTACCTGGAAGCGATCGAGCCCGGTTGGAGCGAGGACCTGACCACGTCCGAGCTCATCGCCCTGGTTCGGGCGAACGCCGGTCGCGAGCACGCCGCCGAGCTCGCCGCCCTCCTCCGCCCGGCCGATCAGGTCAAGTTCGCGCGGCGCACTCCCGACGCCGAGACCGCCGTCCGCGAATGGCAAGCTGCTCGCGCCTGGGTCGAGCGGTTCGAACCGCCGCCTCGCCCGGTGCCGGCGGAGGTGGCGGCATGAGCTTCGGATTCCAGAACCCGCTGGCGCTCCTGCTCCTGCTGGGCATTCCCCTCTGGTACCTCATCCGGCGGGCGGGGCGGCGCAGCATCCTGTTCTCCCGGGCCGGCGCCATGGCGTACGCCGCACGCTCGCCCGTTCGGTGGCTCGCGCGGATGCCGGACTGGCTGCGCGCCACCGCTCTGGTCACGCTGATCATCGCCCTCGCGGGGCCCAGGACCGGCGCGTCCATGACCACCGTCGACGCCGATGGCATCGCCATCATGCTCGTCGTCGACATCTCTTCCTCCATGCTCGCGGAAGACTTCCACCCGGAGAACCGGCTCGCCGTCGCCAGGGGTCAGGTCGCGCGCTTCATCCAGGGGCGCCAGCACGATCAGATCGGGATGGTGGCATTCGCCGGACAGGCCGTGACCCTCGCCCCGCTCACCGTCGACTATCCGGTCCTCTTCCGCGCCGTCGACCAGCTCCAGATCGGACTCGTCGAGGATGGCACCGCCATCGGCACGGCCATCGCCACCGCCGCGAACCGGCTCCGCCACGCGCCGGGCGACTCGCGTGTAATGATCCTCATGACGGACGGCGAGAACAATCGGGGCGAGATCGATCCGCTGACCGCGGCCCGGGCGGCGTCCGCGTTCGATATCCGGATCCACACGGTGGCCGTCGGGACGGACGGGGTGGCGCCGATCCCGATCGCCCGCGGCCTCTTCGGCGGGTACCAGTACGCCCACCTACCGGTCAGCATCGACGAGGAGCTGTTGCAGGAGATCGCGGACATGACCGGCGGATCGTACTTCCGCGCGACGGACGAGGAGGCGCTGGATCGGATCTATGGAGAGATCGACCAGCTCGAGACCACCACGGTCGAGGTCCGGACCTACACCCGGTACACGCCCCATCACAGGCCTTTCCTGCTGTTCGCGGCGCTCCTGCTGGTCGGTGAGTGGGGGTTGCTCGGGAGCCGATTCGGGAGGGTGCCATGAGCTTCGAGGCGCCGGGCCTGCTCTGGCTTTCCGTGGTGCTCCCCGGCCTGGTGGGTCTGGGGTTCGTGTTCTGGACGCGGCGGCGCCGCCGTGCCGCCCGGGCGTTCGGGTCCGCGGCCCTCCTGGAGCGCCTGGGCGCCGGCGATCTCAGCGCGTTCCCGGTCCGCCGGCTGATCCTGGTGTGTGCGGGAGCGGCATTCCTCGGTCTGGCCGCGGCGGGTCCTCGCTGGGGCCTGGAGACGGTCGAGGAGGGCGGGCTGAGCGGGGACATCGTGCTGACGCTGGACGTATCGCGCTCGATGCTGGCCCGTGACGTAGCCCCGGACCGAATGGAGAGGCAGCGGGTGCTCGGTCGCCGGATCGTCCGTGACCTGGCCGGCGATCGGTTCGGTCTGGTGGCGTTCGCGGGCCGGGCGTACGCGCTCACGCCCCTCACCGGTGATCACAGCGCGATCCACCTGTTCCTGGACGCGCTGGATCCGGACATTGTGAGTCAGGGTGGCAGCACGCTGTCGGCGGCGATCCGGCAGGCGACGGACCTCGCACGCGGGCCCCATGACGCGGGGACGGGCACGGTGGTCCTCGTGTCGGACGGGGAGGCGCTGGAGGACCGGGATGCCGTTCTCCGTTCGGCCCACCGTGCGGGCCGTCTCGGGATCACCATCCACACGGTGGGGATCGGGACCACGCAGGGAGCGCCGATCCCCGCGCGCCCCATGGCGGACGGGCAGTCGCCGGGCCACGTGCGTGGCCCGGACGGCGAGATCGTGGTGAGCCGGCTGGACGACGAGCTGCTCCGCGATGTGGCCCGGCTGGCGGGCGGCCGGTACTACGGACTGGGTGAGCCCGGCGCTACCGATGCGCTGATCCGGGCCCTGAGGGGGCTCGACCGGACGGAAGGCGAGGCGCGACGCGGCGTGCGAGAGCGGCCGCGCTACGCATGGTTCGTGGTTGGCGCGTTGTCGTTGCTGGCGCTGGATGGTCTTCTGCTGGGCGCCGGCGCGCTCCGCCGGTCCGGGCGGCCGGTCCAGGAGGTCGGCGGTGAAGTCGGCGGGAAGGAGGTCGCGCGTGTCTGAGCTGGCCCGGCGAATGATCACGCTCATCGCGATCGTCCTCGTGACCACCGCCACCGTGTTCGGCGGAATCGAGCGCGGCAATCGGCTCTACCGCGCCGGCCAGTACCAGGAGGCGGTGGAGGCCTATCGCTCGGCGCTGGGCAGTCGGGCCGATGGGCCGGTCCTGAGATACAACCTGGGCACGGCGCTCCTCCGGGTCGGGCGTTACGCGGAAGCGGAGGAGTACCTGCGCGGGGCGCTGGCCGGAGTCGACGCCGACACGCGGGGCGTCGTCCACTACAACCTGGGGCTGCGGTTCCTGGAGGACGCGCGCGCCAACGCGGACCCCGAGGCCGCGTCCGGGCTGTACGATTCTGCCGTGGAAGCGTACCGTCACGCCCTGCGTCTGCACCCGGACGACGAGCACGCCCGATGGAACTACGAGCTGGCGCTCCGGGAACGGGATGAGCAGCCGATGGGTGGGGAGGGCCAGCAACAGGAGGAGGACCCGGAGCAGGAACCCCAGGACGGAACCGGCGGACAGGGCGCCGGCTCACCCGACCGCAGCGACCCGGCCGCGCCCGGTGAAGGGGCGGACCACGCGCCCATGTCCGTGGAGGAGGCGGAGCGTATCCTGGCGGCCATTGACCAGGACGAGCGGGACCTCCTGCAGGATCGGCTGCGGCAGGGGCGCCGGGATGCACCAGGCGAGAGGGACTGGTGATGGTCGCGCCACTGCTGCTCGTCCTCGCGCTCCAGGCCCAGCAGCCGGTCCGGGTCCAGGCGTCCCTGGCCGACATCGAGATCCGCGCCGGCGAGACCACCACCCTCCGCGTGGACGTGGAGACCGATGGAGCCCGGGCGCAGATCCAGCGGTTCACGACCCTCCCCTCAGGCCTGGAGCTCGCCGGCACCCGGGATTGGGATCAGCGCCAGTTCACCCTGCCCGGCGGGACCCGCCGCCATGTCACGCGGGAGTTCATCCTTCGCCCCACCGCGCCCGGTCGGTATTCCATCCCTCCGGTGGAGGTCCTGGTGGATGGCAGGACGTACTCCACCGAGTCGCTGCTGCTCACGGTCGGCGGTGCCGCGCCCGCGCCCGGTGGGCCGGGGCGGGAATCCGATGGCGTGATCCTTCGCGCCTGGTTGGACGCCGACTCCGTCTATGTCGGACAGCAGCTCACGCTCACGGTGGAGGCGCTATTCTCCCCGGACGCCCGACTGCGCCTCCGACGCGCTCCCGAATACGAGGCGCCGACGCCGTCCGGCTTCTGGATCCACGAGATCCCGGGCCCGCGTACGCCGACCAGCCGGGGCACACGCGGTGACGTGTACGAGATCCAGACATTCCGGCGCGCCTTCTTCCCCATCTCGCCGGGCCGGTTCGAGATCCCGCCGGCCAAGCTGTTCTACGAGATGCGGCGCGGGATCCTGTCCGCGCCCGAAACGTTCTCCGTGGCTTCGGATCCCTTGTCGGTCGTCGTGCTGCCGGTGCCCGAGACGGGTCGTCCGCCCGAGTTCACGGGCGCAGTCGGGCGATTCACGGCGAGGGGCGAGATCGAGCCGGCCAGCGTGGCCGCCGGCGAGGCCGCCGTCCTGTCCGTCGAGGTGACCGGCGTCGGGAACGTGAAGGCGCTGCCTCCCCCGCGGCTGCCCGACCTGCCCGGCGTGCAGGTGTTCCCACCCAGTGAGGAGTCGGACGCGGAGCTGGCCGGCACCGTGGTCCAGGGCCGGAAACGCTTCTCATGGGTAGTCATCCCGGACCGGGCGGGTGACCGCGGCATACCCGAGATCCGGTACGTCTATTTCGACCCCGAGGCCGCCCGCTTCGATACGGCCGCCGTTGCGCCGGTCCGGCTCGCCGTCGATCCCGGCGCGAGGCCGACCCCTGCGCCCACGTCGACCGCGATGCGGTATCTCAAGACATCGTCGGCGAGAACCCCGCTGGCATGGGTCCGGTCGCCCTGGTTCGCCACGGCCCAGCTCGCCCCGCTCCTGCTCCTGGCCGGCGCCCTGGC
>CAYXJH010000301.1:0-4467 GCA_964465415.1 uncultured Gemmatimonadaceae bacterium | reverse complement strand
TCGCGCACGTGGCCAGGGACCTCGGCCACGGCCCGGCCCGGCAGCACGGTCAGCACGGTCGCCTGGCCACCCCCGCGCCAGGCCAGCCGTTCGGCGAGCCGAACATCGAGCTTGCCAGGCTCCCCCGCGGCAACGCAGACCAGGATCCGGGTCGGAGGACGGGTCCGGGGCGGGACGAGGAGGTAGTGAAACGCCTCATCGGCGAACCAGGCCAGCTCGGGGAGTACCCCGCCCTCCTCGGTTCCGAGGACAAGCATCCGGAACCCCTCGCCAAGGGCTTGCTCGGCGGATGGCCTGACGCCGTTGCCGTCGGGCGACAGCGCGTCGGGCCAGGTGTGGAGGGTCGCCCGCACGCGCGCCGCAAGCTCTCGGGCGTAGGCCCCCGCCACGTCGGCACCGGGCCACTCCGGGCCTGACGGGACAACGAGCTCGAGACGGGCCGGGGCCAGCGTGTGCGCCCGGCGTGCTCCGACCCAAACAGTCGTCCCGACCTCGATGGGGTACGCCTGGGCTTCGGGCTGCGGGCGGGTGATCTCGAAGACATGCCCGGATGCGCCGAAACGGGCCGCGGGGGTCACCTGCCGCACGCCGGGAAGCTGCTCGAGCCGCACGCGCAGGCGCTCGAATGCTCCGGCGAAGGAACACTCCTCGACCACCGCGGACGCGATGGGGGTCGCGCGCAGGGCCGAGCGCGTCGGGGCCAGCTCGAGGTCCTCCGGCCGCAGCACCACCTGGACCCGCTGGCCCTCGGGACCGCCGGGCGTTTCCGTCCCCAGCGGCAGCTCGATCGGGCCCAGCTTCACGGCCGTCGACGTGGCCTCGCCCACCAGGAAGTTCGCCACGCCCAGGAACGTGGCGACGAAGGGGGAGCGCGGCCGCAGGTACAGCTCCCGCGGCGCGCCAACCTCCAGCAGCTGCCCGAGGTGCATGACCCCGATCCGATCGCCCAGCGCGAACGCCTCGTCCTGGTCGTGGGTCACGAAGACGACCGTCACGCCCAGCTCCCGCTGGATCTGACGCAGGGTTTCCCGCAACTCGACGCGGATCTTCGCGTCCAGGGCACCGAACGGCTCGTCCAGGAGCAGCACGGGCGGCCGGCTGGCCAACGCACGGGCCAGGGCTACGCGCTGCTGCTGCCCGCCAGAAAGCTGGGTCGGAAACCGGCGACCAAAGCCGGCCAGCCCCACAAGCGCCAGAAGCTCATCCCGCCGCTCGCGCCGCTCCGCCAATGCCACCTTCTGCACGCGCAACGCGAACTCCACGTTGTCCGCAACTGTCATGTTGCGGAACAGCGCATAGCTCTGGAACACGAAACCGATGCCGCGGTCGCTCGCCGGCACGTCCGTGATGTCGTGGCCACCGAGATGTACGCGGCCAGCGTCGAGCTCGGTCAGCCCGGCAATCATGCGGAGCAGCGTGCTCTTGCCACTTCCGCTGGGTCCCAGCAGCACGAACATCTCGCCAGCCGCCACCTCGAGGGAAAGGTCGGCGACGACGGTTGTGGCGCCGTACCGCTTGGTGAGCGATTCCAGGACGATCGACATGTGGGCGCGGGGACCGGGTCAGTCCCGACTTGGGGACAAGGATTCGGATGTCGAAGGCCCGGACTCGGCCGGTGGCCAGCGGGTACCATCTTCGGCCAGCCAGAGGCGCAGCGTACGGGCTTCTGGCGTCGACACCCGGATGCGATACGTTAGGCGCGCCGTCGCCTTCGGTCCGCGTTCGATTTCCAGCACCACCACCTCGCCGAGACGGTCGAGCACCGAGTCACGGACGGGCGGGGGAAGCTCGTGCCAGGCGACCCCTTGTCGCCCATACCACCGCGCCGTTTCCATGAAAGCCAGCCACCCGCCAATGAGGGCCAGGCCCACAAGGAGGATGAGCAACCTGAAGCGTGCGGACTCCTCCATCGACGGCTCCTCGCCACCAGGGCCACGATGGACGGCAAGGCCGCGATTCGGCGGCACGGGCCGTCTACCTCAAGTAACCTCGGGCCGTCCCGGTCGCAGTGTCAGTCGTACGAGGGTAAAAAATGGGTTACAACCGATTCGGCTCCACTTCGGGCGACCCCAACATGTTCGTGGACCTCGCGGCATCATCCCGAATCACCGGGAACTGAAACGAGGTCCTACCGCGATCATAGAGGAAACAAGTTGTTGAACAACAACGACTTGCGGCCTTCTCGCTCCAGGCTTGCCGTGTGCCGGGCGAGCCGTAGGCAAGCCGGCCGGACCGGCCGCCCCCGGATCGGGGCCATCAGCTGGTCTGGGAGTGGTGCCTCGGGGATCTTGTGCTTTCCGTCGCGGCCCCTACCATTGAATTGGGGCTCCTCGGCAATCGAAGCTGGACCCCCCACGACGCGACCCCGCACCCCTCTCCGTTGCGGTGGCCCTCCGCCGCGAACCGCACGCCCCACGTGCAATGAAGACGCATGATCACCGGCTCACCGAGCGAACGAAGACGCCCACGGTGCCGACCCTTGGCCACGAATGACAGTCCCACGAACAGGAGACCGCCGGGCTTCTTCTTCGGCGGCGCGAGGTACTCCGCAGGCTATGGCCTGCACCCACTGTACCGACTGGAGGTGGCAGCGCTCAGTGGAAACGTGGCGGTGGCGATGGGGAACTGGCTGGCGTCAGTGGATCAGCCGCCGGGGGATGCGGTCGCGGTGCTCCGGGATGCGCTGGAGGACGAGGAGCCGCTGGTGCGGCAACACGCGAGGTGGGCCCTGGCGGGCACCACCGCGCCGTGATCACGGCGGCCGAGGGGCCTATACTGGCCCTGACCCTCGCCGATGGATCATGCAGACACCGAATCGCACAGACGCCCTTCCCGTTCTGATCATCGATCACGCGTCATGGTGGATCCTGGCCGTCAACGAGGCGGCCTTCGAGCAGTACCGGCTACGAGCGGGACGAGTTCGTCACAACTCGATGACCACGCTCCCCACTTTGCGCCCGGTGTCCGCGTGGGCGTGGGCTTCGACGATGCGGTCGAGCGGGTACGTCCGCTCGATGACCGGCCGCAGCTCGCCGGCCTCGGCCCGGGCGCGGAGGAACTCGATGGAATCGGCGTCCGCCCGAGCGATGCCGCTAATGATCCGGTGCTCGCCGAAGAGATTGGTGGGGATCATCCGCAGGTATTCGGGCACTCCGCCGGCGATCATGAGGAATCGGGCGCCGGGCGCCATCGACGGCTTCCATCGCCGATAGGAGGTCTTGCCGACCGTCTCCATTACAATATCGTAGCGGGCGTCGGGCGGCGGGATCGTGTCAGTCGTGTAGTCGAGCACAATGTCCGCGCCAAGCGACCGGACGCGCTCGATGTTCCTGCCGCTGCACACGGCGGTGACCGTCGCGCCGAAGCGCTTCGCGAGCTGGACCGCGGCGGTGCCGACGTCCGGTTGTCCCACCACCGTGGCGTGCAGGTGGCCCCGCACCGGATCGTCAAAGTGCCATTTCCCCAACCGATCAGCGGCGGTCGAGCTTGATCAGGTACGGGTGGCACTTCTCCCAGGAGGTGTGCCCGTGGAATACGCCCAAGCTGGTCCAGGTCAGTGGTGAGGAGGATTATCGGGCCAGGAGCGGATCGACTTCGACTTCGACTTCGAGACACCGGGCTGGGGCGGGTTCGTCGGCCAAGGCGTCGTTGCCGGGCACCGAGGCGCCGTCGCTCGTGGACCTCATGCGCATGTCCTACGAGGACTGGGACGTGTGGACGCGGGGGTCGGCGATCCGGCGGGCGGGGTATCCGGGGTTGCGACGTAACGTGGCGGTGGGGTTGGGCAACTGGCTGGCCGCTCTCGACGAGCCGCCGGATGGGGCGGTGGCGGTGCTGCGCGGGGCGCTGGAGGACGAGAGCGCGCTGGTGCGGGAGCACGCGGCGTGGGCGCTGGAAAGGAGTGACTGACAGCGGAGTCGGTACGACGGCGATCGACAATGCGGCGAAGATGTTTCACGCCACGGGACGGCGCCGCTCCATACCCGTACCGGGCTCGTTCCAGCCAGAGGCCGTACCGGCAGCATATGCGATTCCGATGACGAGGGCAGCCGAAGCGGAGGTCAGTTCAGGGCTGAGGCCCGTTGCTCCCGGTGACTGGAGCCAGACCAGTACAGCCGGGATGACAGCGAGCCCGCGGATCAGGTAGATGACTACGATCCCGGCGAGTGCGGGTCGCAGGAGCGGGAGTGGTCGTAGGAACCGCGCCCCGGACCCCGGGGCCCGGTGGGAAGCCGTGCCGTGGATCCCGCTCGCGCCCGAGGAGCTCAACCCAGTGCCGAATCGTTTCATCGTGCGTTATCCCGACGGCCTCGACCTCGAGTTCGCCAACCCCGGCGAGGCCGGCGGCGTGGCCTGTCTGCCCGAACGCCCAATGGCCCGGCCGTGGGACGGCGGCCGGCTTCGACTCCAGCTGTGTCTGACGACGCGGGACGCGGGCATGCTGTTCCGAGCCTTCCCGGACGGGGC
>CAYXJH010000300.1:0-4475 GCA_964465415.1 uncultured Gemmatimonadaceae bacterium | reverse complement strand
TCGTCGCCGGTGACGACCGCCTGGAACGGGCAGCCGGCCAGCACGCCCAGCAGGAGGCGGGCGGTGGTACCGCTGTTCTCGCAGTCGCACGGCGCGACGGGCGCGGCCAGTGCGTCGAGGCCGTGACCCCGGACCCGTACCTCGGCCGCGTCGAGTGGTGGAATGCCCACCCCGAGGGATCGGAGGGCGGCGGCCGTGGCCCGTGTATCCGCCGCATCGAGGTGTCCGGTCATGCGGCTCTCGCCCTCCGCCAGGGCCGCGAGGATGAGTGCGCGGTGCGTTATGGACTTGTCGCCGGGGACCTGGACATCCACCGGGTCCGGCGTCATGGCTCGTCGTCCGCGTCGGGGTACGGCAGCTCGATTTCCATCCCGTCACGGGCGACCTGCGTGGCGGGAAACACGCCCTGAGCCTCTCGCTGCAGCAGCTCCGGGTCGAGTCCGTAGCGGGACGAGACGTGCGTCAGGACCAGCCGGCGGGCCCCTGCGTTCTTCGCCACCGTCGCGGCCTCCCTGGCAGTGGAGTGGAAGGTCTCCCGGGCGCGATCCGCTTCCTCCTCGGCGAACGTCGCCTCGTGGATCAGCAGGTCGGCGTTCCGGGCGTGCTCGACCGTCGCCTCGGTGGGCCGGGTATCTCCCGTATAAACCAGCCTTCGTCCCGGCCGGGGCTCGCCCACGACCCGGTCCGGCGTCACACGTCGCCCGTCCACCTCGACGGTCTCACCGCGGTGTAGCCGGCCGAACAGCGGCCCCTCGGGTACGCCCAGCGATCGGGCCCGCTCCGGGTCGAATCGTCCGAGCCGGGGGTGCTCGACCAGGGCGTACCCGAGGGAGTGGCGGCCGTGACGGGTACGGAATGGCACGATGTCGTAGCCGTCCCGCGTGATCGAATCGCCGGGGGACAGCTCCTGGATCTCGATGGGAAAGGGCACGCGCTCCACGCCCAGGTGGACGGCGGTGTCCACGATCCGTGCCTCCCCGGTCGCGCAGAAGAGCCGCATGGCGTTCTCACGCCCCTGTAGCCCCATCGTCCGGAGCAGGCCGGGCAGCCCCAGGAGGTGGTCGGCGTGCAGGTGGGTGAAGAAAATGTCATCCACGGCGAAGCCGGTGCCGAACCGCATCATCTGCCGCTGCGTGCCCTCGCCGCAGTCGAACATGAGGAGCTCGCCCAGCCGCTGTACCAGCAAACTGCTCACGTTCCGGGCGACGGTCGGACGACTCGCCGCCGTCCCGAGAAAAACGACCCGGATCATCGCGTCCGGTCTCGGACCGTAGGCACGACCCAGAGGAGTGTGTACGCAGCGTAGATGTGTCGGGACCAGGGTGTCAGGGGCGGCACCAGGAGCAGGACCAGCCACCCCACGGCCTCCACGCCGGCGCGCGTCCTGTCACGAGATCTCGTGGACCGGTCCCGGCGCGCGTCCTCCATCGCCGTCACGTCGCCTCGCCGGGCATGCGTGCGCGCGAGCTCGTCCGCCCATAAACGGGTGGCGCCGAACCGAAGGAACCGGAACGTGGCCCGGATCAGGTGCCAGACTGCGGCAGCGACGCCGGTGATGGCCAGAATGCTGAGCACGGTATCCACACCGTGAACCTACCCGTCGATTGCGCCGGCCGGCAAGCGGCGGGCAACCGTCCGATTAGCGCCCCGCATCCAAGAGATCGAACGGGCCGGAAATGCCGGGCCGAGGATCGGCGGAGGAGGACAGGATGCAGCAGTCGCATGGATGGGTAGGCGCGGCGCGGTGGAGCGTGGGGTTCGCCCTGCTGGCGTGCCTCATGGTTCCGGCCGGAACGACAGCCCAGGAACCCCTGGGCGCGGATCTCCAGGAGCGCGCCGGTCAGCTCCGGGCCATGTTCCAGGAACGGGCCCGCATCGGAGTGGTTCTCGGGGAGGCGCAGGAGGTCCGGGGTCGGACCGGCGTGAGCGTGGAGCGCGTGGTCGAGGGCGGTCCCGCCGCCCGGGCCGGCGTGCGCGCGGGCGACGTGCTGATGGCGTTGAACGATGTCGACCTGGGCGACCGGCCGGGTCGCAGGCTGACGGCCCTCATGACGGAGGTCGATCCGGGCGACACCGTCAGCGTCCGGCTCCACAGGAACGGCAGGGACGAGACCGTCCGGATCGTGACCGATCGGTCCGGTGCCACGGTGCTTCGGCTCGGGGAAGGCGTGGCCGACGAGATTTCCCGTTTCGATCCAGCCCCGGTCGTGGCCCGGATCCGGGAGATAGCCCCGGCGCTCGGCCTGCACGGCCGCGACCAGCTCGAGCTGGTCGCCATGAACCCGCGGCTGGGCCGGTACTTCAACGCCGAGGAGGGCGTCCTGGTGGCGAACGTGGCGCCGGAGTCGACGCTGGGCCTGGAGCCCGGTGACGTGATCCTCTCGATCGGAGGTCGCGCCGTCCAGGACGCAGCCCATGCCCGGTCGATCCTGGCGTCCTACCGGGGTGGAGAGGAAGTGGAGATCCAGGTCATTCGCGAGCGCAGGTCCATGACCGTTCGCGGCTCGACCGGGACCCGACCCCGGTAGATGAAGTCGAGGACGGTCGTGGAGTCCAACGGCCCACGACCGTCCTCATGCCGGGGGTGGGATTCGAACCCACACGCCCTTGCGGGCAGAGGATTTTAAGTCCCCCGCGTCTGCCATTCCGCCACCCCGGCGGGTGTCCGAAGGCCTCCCATTCTACCGTGCCCCGGTATGTGAACGGAAGGGGACACCGCCGGGGCGGCACTCAGAACGAGAACATCATGCTCACGGCGACCTGGTTGCCGGTCCGGGTCTCGTCGCCTGCCAGGTCGATCCGGTTGTGGAACCACTCGAGCCCGAGCTGGTAGGGGCCGGCCTGGTACCGGAGCATGGGCAACACGAGCAATCCCTGCTCCTGGTCCCCACCGGCAGCCACCATGTCGTCCACATCGGGGTTCTCGAACCCCACCATCGTCCAGATGCTCCACCGCCGCGTGATGTCCACGCCCACCTGGCCCCAGGCGCCCCAGCTCGCTATGTCGCCGAGCACGGCGAAGTGGCCGAAATGATGTCCCATCGCCCGGCCCGTGTACACGTTGCCGTGCAAGGTCACGTTGTCCGCGGCGAAGCGCGCTCCGGCCTGCGCCGCCCAGCTCGACAATGCGGTCTCGACGCCCGGGGGCGGCGTCGCGCCCGCTTTCTCGAAGTCCTTCTGGTCATAGTGGCCGACCAGATAGATGCCCCAGTTTCCCGCTCCGGTCGCCCCCCTCAGGTTGAGGCGAGCCTCGAGCTGGGGCACGCCGAAATCGGCGGGCCCTGGCGGCAGGGTCTCGAGGGCGGGCCCCGGGGTCGGCTTGCTCCAGGACCCGCGCAGCACCGCGAGCTGGATCTCGGCCGTGGTCGCCGCGCGAGGGGGCGAAAGGACCTGGGACAGGGAGACGCCGGGGAACCGCCACCCGATGACGCCGGCGGTCCCCCACCCCGCGACGAACCCGGTATGCGTGGTGGACACCGGGATATTGCCCTGGGTCAGGGACCACTGCTGGCCGATCCGGAGCGTCGTCCGGCCGTTGGTGAGGTCGGCGAAGGCGAGCCGGAGCCGGAGCTGTGGCTGCTCATCCCCGTAGGGCGCGCCGGCCCCGAACGCGCCGTGGAAGTCGGTCTCCACGGTGCCGTTGGCGCGCCAGTCATCGAAAAGCGTTACTCCCGTGATGTCCACGGCCAACCGCGTGCTGCGGACATCCCACAGGTGGAACCAGTCGTCTCGCTCCTGCGCGACGAACAGGGCCCGGTGGGCGTTGCCAGGCCCGAAATCGGCATCCTGGTACAGGAAGGATCCGTTGACGAAGCCCCGGAGGCGAACCTCCTGGGAGCTGGCCGCATCGGCGGACAGCGTCAGGACCAGCAACAGGCTGATGGGTACCAGCAGTACTCGGATCATATCCGACTCCTCCGATCTCATGCGCAAGGGCGAACCGTGTCGATCGCGGGGCCCGTCGGGCACGTCACCGGATACGCCGGTCCGGTCGCAGGGTCATGGGCGCATCGGAATAGCCAGCGCCCGAAAGATGCCCCTCGATCCGGTTCGCTCCGACGAACCGCGCGCCGTAATGGGCCAGGGCAACGCCGGTGTCACCGAAGCTGGTGACTGAGATCTCCAGAAGCAATGTGATGTGGGTCTGGTCCCGTACGCCCTCCACCCGGAAGGCCCGGGCGGAACCGGGTCGGCGGAAGACGCCGAACCCGGCGATGGTCGTGCTGTCGAGCTGCTGGAGGGTCATCTCGACGGTCTCGGAGCCCACGTTCCCGACCCACGGCCCGTCCACCGTCTCCGGCCCCCGGCTGTCCCCCGCGAAGACGATCTCGTCGCAGCCGCTCACCCCCGCCAGCAGGGCGATGAGGGTGACGGTCCTGACCGCCCGACGCAGGAACCGGCCGTCGTATGCGCGCGTCCGTGTCATGGTCACCTCCGGTCCACCCGGCGAATGCCGCAGGGGCCATACCACGAGC
>CAYXJH010000299.1:0-4479 GCA_964465415.1 uncultured Gemmatimonadaceae bacterium | reverse complement strand
GCGGGACTAGCTCAGTTGGTAGAGCGTCTGCTTGCCATGCAGAAGGTCGCCGGTTCGAGTCCGGTGTCCCGCTCTCGACGGCCTCGGTGATCCGCCGGGGCCGTTCGTACGGCGCCGTAGCCAAGTGGTAAGGCAGAGGTCTGCAAAACCTCCATTCGGCGGTTCGAATCCGCCCGGCGCCTCTTAGAGTGCAAATACCGTGCAGCGCTCCGCTCGTTCATCGGCACCGGTCCGGCCCTCCCGGCCGCGGCAGGCACCGGGGCTTCCCGGCTCTCACGGCCGGGTCAAGGAGCGGCGGCTCGACCAGGCCACCGAGCATGATCGTCTCGCGCGGGAGCCAGAGGACGGCTGAGCGTTCGGTCGGGTTGTTGTACGGATCGGCGTTGTAGACCGAGCCAACCATCCAACCGTGGTTGTTGATGTCCCGGACGCTAGCATGCGCGTACCCGTCGGGAACGGGCAGGGCCGTTGGTCCGCTCACAACCCCGGTCGTGCTCACACTCCAGAAATGCCTATCGCCTACGACCCGCAAGGGTTGGCCGGCTAGGGGGTTGTTCATGCCCCGCACGGTGCCCGTGGAACCCAACGGAATGTGCATGCTGTCCCGCAGGAGCACCCTCTCCCCTTTCCAACCGACAAAGTCCAAGTCGTCGTTCATGCCCTGGACCCACGAGAGATCGATGGGCTCCGGATCCGATAGCGTCCCGTCCGCCTGGACCTGCGACCAGCATGCGCCGTTCGGACATTGCCCAGCGACCACACCGTGGTTGTTGATCAGAAGTTCAAACGACTCTTGGCCCGGCCACTCAACCGGCGCCGCAGTGAGCGGATTCAGCCAGATCAGGTTCCCGAATTGCACCACGTTGTCGATGACCTTAGACGTCCTGCCGACGACTATTCCCTGATCGTTTATACCCGTTGGGCCGATGTGTCTGGAGTCATCAACATCGGGCGGCCTGAGCGCGTGAATCGCTCCGTCGTAGATGAAAGCAACGCTGGGCCGCCCTTGGGGGTTTCTTATCGCCTGGCCGACGATCAGACCCTCGTTGTTGATGGCCTCGGCCCTTGTTTGCGGGTAGCCCTCGAGGCTCCCCAGTTCCTCGGGTCCGGTCACAGAACCATCGGGACTCACGACCCAGCGGACGGCGCGCGACTCGCCGACTCCGGAGCTGATCCATCCGACGATCTCCCCGTAGTCGTTGATACCGGTCGCCCCGCTCCCGACAAAGTCCCCGGAGATCGGCGCATTCGGTTCACCCCCGTCCTGATCCCACCAGTACGTGGAGACCACGGGCAGACTGAACGTCCCGTCCTTGATCTCGATGCTCGGGCTGCCGATCCAGTCATGCCAGTCCACCACGTGCATGGTGATGGAGAACGTGCCCTCGAGCCGCTCCGAGGTCACCGACGTGAACGTGACCGTCCCGCTCCCGTCTCCCGGCCGGTCCCCCTCGACCCAGGACGTGTAGTCCTCAGGGTCCGCATACTCGCCCGTCTCGACGTTGTACTGCGGCGTGAACCAGCACTCGAGCGGCCGCGTGCCCGGCTCCCTCACCCTGCCACCCGGGACCCAGCACCACACCATGTCCAGGAGCCCGTCGTCACGGAGGTAATGCGCGCTGAGGGCCTGCTCCGCGTACTCGTACACGTAGTAGGTCAGCCCCCACGACCCGGGATCCATCGTCGCCGGGTCCAGCACGAACATGTGGTCGACGTGGAAGCTGTCGCTGCGGTAGCCGTCGTAGGTGAACGTGAACATGGCCTCCAGCTCCGAGCCGATGCCGGGCAGGATGTCGAACACCTCGGTCCCGATGCCGCGCTTTCTCGGACGGCTCACGACGACGTCATAGCTGGCGACCGCCGCCTCCGGATCGACGCTGATGGTCGCGATCAGCTCTTCCGCGCTCACGAACTCCGTGTTCTGGACGACCACGCCGTCATAGGCGTCCCCGTCCCGCTCCCACACCACTTCATCGCCCTGTCGGAACCCGGAGCCGAAAATCCGCACCTCCCTCGTCTCGCCCTGCCCGGCCTCCCGCGGCTGGGCCTCGGCCACCATGATGGGCAGCGGCTCCTCCACCGTGAAGATACCACCCGCGGCGGTACGAACACCGTCTGCGTTCGATACCACCATGTCGTAGAGGGCCGGGACGGCGTCCGCCCCGATGCTCACGGTGGCCAGCAACTCGGTCTCGCTCACGTAGGTGGTCCCGTCCACGACGATGTCCGCGGCGGTAGCACCGCCACGCTCGATCGATGCGACGTCGCCATTCCGGAAGCCGGCGCCGACAATGCGCAGCTCCAGGGTCTCGCCCGCCTCGCTCGCACGAGGGCTCACCGAGTCGATGGCGAGAGCCATGCTCCTGGGCTGGGTCGGCTCGTCGCCGCACGCGGCAAACAGGGCAAACGTTGCCGCTCCGAGCACCAGTGCCCGGCCAAACCAGCCGCGGCGGCCGCCGGGTTCGTCCGTCGTTGCCATCGATGACATGTTCACCTCTTGTACGAGACGTGGCGGGCCGGTCCCGTGTTCAGGGCTCCGGTCGCCAAACTGTCGCCATGACCTCGCCGGGCCCCCAGGCCGAGCCGACGATCCAGCCGCTGTCGCTGATGCTGCGGGCGCCGGCGGACTCGAAGCCCGCCGGTGTCCCGATGTCGAACGGCCCAGCCACGGACCCGGCCGACTCGACCACCCAGAGGGCGGGGCGTCGCGGCAGGCTGCCGAATGTCGGGAACTCGCCGCCGGTGATCCCCACGATATGGTTGTGGGCGTTTATCCCCCACGCCTCGCCCACGCCGAGGTCGATAGGCGTCGAATAGTCTTCCGGATGCCAGAGGACGGCCATCTCGAACATTCCGGTCCACCGGTAGCCGACGATCAGACCCGCGTCGTTGATGCCGCGTACGAAGTAGTTGCCCGGGTCCGGACGACCGAGGAACAGCGGGTCCGCATAGGAGCCGTCGGGCTGAACCCGCCAGAGCAACGGCCTGGGCCGCGGCCCGTTCGGCGCCGCGGCGGTGAATGCGATGTCGCCCCGACTGTTCACGACCGGGTGCCGGTTGATGTTGCGGTGCCCCAGGTCCACCGGCGCGCCGTAGGTCCCGTCCGCTTCACGCCTCCAGACCACGGCCTTCGCGAACGGGTCGCTGATGCCGACGATCGTGCCCGCGTCGTTGATCTGGTGAGCGATCGAATTGCTTCCGGGCTCCAGGGCCGGGAGATCGGTACGGTCGCCGCCCTCGTACACATAGGCGGTCCAGCCGCTATCGTGGTGGGAGTGGCCGACGATTGCCCCGGCATTGTTGATTCCGCGCGTCGACGTGATGCCCGGCAACGCGGTCATCCCGTCAGGCTCGGACCAACGGAACGCGCCCCCGCCGCTGGCGTTGGACCAACCAATCGCCACACCCGTATCGTTGACGCCCCACGCGTTGCTCTGCGTTCCACCGAGCCTGCCCAGCGCGATCACCTGGTAGGAGTCGATCAGGATCGGTCCCGTGGAACGCACCTGTACCTCCATGGAGGCCGGCGGTAATGAGGCCGCTACAGCGGTAATCGTGGCCTGACCGTGGCCGACGGTGCGGACAAGACCACTCTCGACGGTAGCGACACTCTGGAGCGACGAGGACCAGGCCACGTCGAATCCGGGGGGTGGGTTCGGGATCACATAGCCCTGCCTGTCGTGGAGCGTTGCAATGACCGTCGTGTCCTCGCCGACCGCCAGCCGGACCGCATGCATGTTCAGCCGGATGCTCATCGGAGTGGCGGATCCCAGGTCGCTCGGCAGCCCGTCTCCGCAACCCGGTGTAGCTACGGCCAGGACCACCGCGATGGTGAGCCGCCGCCGCGTGGCGGTGCGTTGCGTCATGTTCGTTGCTCCTGGTCGCGATCGACCAGCGTCCTTCGATCAGGTGTCATTGGCGAGCCGCCCTCCTCCCATCAGGACAAAGCCGGCCCAGTAATACGGGGCCCCCCAGGTGGGATCGGCGATGAGCTCCCGCTGGGCGGCGGCGAGTGCGCGGGCCACGTCGCCATCGGCCAGGTGCCGATAGAGGTGGCTGACGAGCTGAGCGGAGCCTTCGTCATGGATGCGCCAGAGCGTCGCCACCACGTTCCCGGCACCGGCGTGCAGGAAGGACTGGCCCAGGGTCGCGACGCCGCTGGGCCGCAACGGGTCGCCTGACCAGTCGTCGGACATCCCGGTCTCGCACCCTGACAACACGACCAGCGCACTATTCACCGTCAGCTTCAGCACCTCGTGCACTTCGAGGCGGCCATCGTCGGCCGAGCCGCCTCCGGAGCCCCGGGCCAGCTCGATGCGGGAGAACATGGGGTTCCTGGCGTTCAGGACGCCGTGACTCGCGATGTGGACCGCGCGGGACTCCACCAGCGCACGGCGGACCGCGGACTCGGTGGCCTGCCGGTCCAGGCGGAGCACACCGGCCCCGTGGGAACGACTGGCCTGGGTGGCTTCTGCCCGG
>CAYXJH010000298.1:0-4486 GCA_964465415.1 uncultured Gemmatimonadaceae bacterium | reverse complement strand
CGAGACGCGAGACGCGAGACGCGAGACGCGAGACGCGAGACGCGAGACGCGAGACCGGGGCCGATCCGGGGCGTCGGGGACGGAAACCGTATGTGGCGTGGCGAGTCTTTCGGCGAGATGGGGGTTTCCTGCCGTATAGAAGGGCAACTCGCCTCTCACGCTGGTCGTGGGACGTGAGAGGCGAGTTAGCCCGCTATACGGAGGGACACACGACACTCGCCGTCGATGGGGCGCCGAAGTGAGCCGAACCGTACCGAGAGATGCGTGTGCCGTTGGCCCGTCCGCCTACCGGATCTGGCCCCGGATCTCGCCGGGCGGGTGGGCGACGGTGTGGACGTTTACGTACGCGTTGCCGGTGGAGATGTGCTCGATCAGGTCGTCGAGCGGTGCGCCGGCGAGTGGCCCGACGAGGTCGGACGCCGTGATCACCCCGGTAGCCAGAATGCCGGACGAGCGGCCTGGAATCAGCTGCGCCGGCGGGCCCGACGGGTACAGCCACACCACGACTGGTCCGTTCGCCCCGGGCTGCGCCAGGTGGATGTGGGCCTGGGTCACATCGAACAGATTGGCGACGGAGAGACGGTAGCTGAGCTCGGTTCCGTCCCATGAGAGCTGTAGAACCGTCTGGCCTCGCGCGCGCGTCTCCACCGACGGTACTTCCTGGGCGCCGGACTGGGGCGCGACGAAGGTGCGAACCTGTGCCTGCGGCGCCCCGCGGTGCATGGTCGCCGATGCCTCGGGGGCTGCGAGCGACGGCTCGTTCGCCTCCGAGCAGCCGAGCAGCAGCAGCGCGGCGAGGACCATGGACCACGAAGCTGACCTGGTGTAATTCGACATACGACCTCCTCCGTTGAGGGAGTCCCGCGACCGGCTGGCGCAGGTCATCGCGGTAGCCGCAGGTTGTGTGCCGAAACGACAGGCCGGCAACATATGAAGCAGTCGAAGCTTTTGTTGTACGATATTGGATACAGAAGATACCTCGCTCGGCGCGGTCGGATGGAGCCAAGTCGTCATGTATTGGTGGCGATATTCGAGATGGGCCGGAGATATTGCTGATGTAAAGCGACGGGGGATGGTGGAGGTCGGAATCCAATATTCGAGCTGGAGGCCGGGTGCCGGTAGCGCCAGGCACGGGTGCGCGGCGAATACAGTTGCCGGATCGACGTCCGGGCCGCACGTTTCGGTTGGGGTGCTCCCACACGCCAGGAGGTTCGCGGGCCAATGAGTGAGGCGACGCTGACGCCTGAAGGGCCGGATTCGAAGGTCGGCGCGGGGATCGAGCTGTCCGACGTCGCGCCGCCCGTGGCGGTCCGGCTCGAGTCCCTGGACGTGTTCCGCGGGGCGACCATTGCCGCCATGTTGCTCGTCAACAACCCGGGCAGCTGGGCATCGATCTATGCCCCGCTTCGCCATGCCGAATGGCACGGTTGGACGCCGACGGATCTAATTTTCCCGTTCTTCCTGTTCATCGTCGGCGTGGCGATCACGTTCTCGTTCGGCAAGCTGCGGGAACGGGGCGCCACGCGCGGCGACTTGATGGTGAAGGCGGCGAAACGTGGCGCCATCCTTTTCCTGCTCGGCCTCCTCCTTCACAGCTTCCCCTGGGTGGGATACGACTATTCCCGGATCCGGATCCCGGGCGTGCTCCAGCGGATCGCGCTCGCCTACGTTGTCGCCAGCGCGATCGTCCTGTGGCTCGGACCGCGTGGGCGGCTGGCCGCTCTGGGCGGGCTACTCCTGGCCTACTGGGCCATGCTCAGCTGGGTCCCGGTGCCCGGCGTGGGCGCCGGCGTGCTCGAGCCCGGCCAGGACTTGGGCGCTTTCATCGACCGGGCCGTCTTCGGTACGAATCATCTGTGGTCCTACAGCCAGACCTGGGATCCGGAAGGGCTCCTTGGGACGATACCTGCCGTCGGTACCGTGCTGACGGGCGTTTTCGCGGGCGACTGGCTACGCGGCGCGCGACCGCCCACGACGATCGTCCGGGGCCTCGTGGTCGCCGGCGTCGCCGCCACGGCCGTTGGGTTGCTGTGGGGCGAGGTCTTCCCGATCAACAAGCCGCTGTGGACCAGCTCGTACGTCGTCTTCACCAGCGGGCTCGCTGCTCTGAGCCTGGCGGTCTGCTACTGGCTGATTGACATGAAGGGGTACCGGCGCTGGTCACGGCCGTTCGTCTACTACGGCGTCAATGCCATCGCCGCATATTTCCTGTCCGGCATATTCGCCCGCGCGCTGAACCTGATCCATGTACCGGTGCCGGGCGAGGCCACGGTCCCGCTGAAAGCCTGGATCTACCAGCACGCATTCGAGCCGTGGCTATCGCCGGTCAACGCATCGCTTGCGTTCGCCCTGGCCTTTGTGCTCCTGTGGACGGGGATCGTCTGGGCGATGTATCGGCGCCGGATCTTCATCAAGGTCTGAGCCGCGGCGGTATGCCGACCCGGCCGGGCGGCAGGCCGGGCCGCGGCCCGGCAACCGGGACCAACAATTCCTGCGGACAGAACCCGAGGGAGGACGATCGAGGAAGGGGAGCGGGTGTCCCGATAGAGAATCCGCCTTCCCGACGAGCTGGGCCGTTGCCGGGGTCTGGACCCGCCGCGCCTCCCGCCTTACCATGCGTCGAATGATCCCCTCCCGACGGCTCATCGGCCTGCTCTTCGCCGGGGTTCTCTTGAGCCCTGGGGCCGTCTTCGGCCAGACCGCTCACATGCCCGTCCCGACCGACGCGGACCGGCCGAACATCGTCTTCCTGTTCTCGGACGATCACGCCGCCCATGCCCTCTCGGCCTACAGGGAGCACCTCCGTTACGGTGCGCGGCTGCCGGACACGCCGAACCTGGACCGGCTGGCCGCGGACGGCATGCTGTTCACGAATACGTTCGTGACCAATTCCATCTGTGTGCCCAGCCGGGCCACGGTATTGACCGGTCAGTACGGGCACCTGAACGGTGTCATGACCAACATGGAGGCACTGCACCCGGACCGCGTGACCTTTCCTCGCCTGCTCCGGGAAGCGGGCTATCGCACGGCGGTTTTCGGGAAGTGGCACTTGAGAACCGATCCCGTCGGATTCGACCATTACGAGATCCTGGTGGGGCAGGGGCCGTATCATAATCCGCTGCTGATCACGGGCCCCGGCGCCGACAGCATCCGCCACATCGGCTACACCACCGACATCATCACCGACCGGGCGATGGCCTGGCTCGACGGGCTGCCCGCCGACGACGACGCCCCGTTCCTCGTCATGCTCCACTACAACGCGTCGCACCGTTTCTGGGACCCGGGACCGGGCCAGCTGGGGCTGTTCCGGGACACGGTCCTGCCCGAGCCGCCCACGTTCTGGGATGCCGGCGCCGGCCGGACCTCGGCCGTCCGGGAGCAGGAGATGGAGATCGCCCGCGACCTGTTCGCCCGTGACCTGAAGCTGGAGCCGCCACCGGAGCTCACGCCCGAGCAGCTGGAGCGCTGGAACCGGTATTACGAGCCCGAGAACCGCCGCCTCGAGGAGCTGGGCCTGGAGGGCGACGACCTCACCCGCTGGAAGTACCAGCGCTATATCACCGATTTCATGCGGGTGATCATCGGGATGGACGAGGCCATCGGGCGCTTCCTCGACCACCTGGCCGAGGCCGGGCTGGACGAGAATACGATCGTCGTCTACACCTCGGACCAGGGGTTCTTCCTGGGCGACCACGGCTGGTTCGACAAGCGCTGGATGTACGAAGAGAGCCTGCGCACGCCGCTCATCGTCCGCTGGCCCGGCGTCGTCGAGGCGGGCACGGTCAACACCGACCTGGTCATGAACCTGGACTTCGCCCAGACCTTCCTCGACATCGCCGGGACCACCGCGGACCCGGGCATGCAGGGCCGGAGCATCCTCCCGCTCCTCCGCGGCACGACGCCGGACGACTGGCGGGACGCCATCTATTACCAGTACTTCGCCTTCCCCGACTGGCACATGGTCCACCGCCAGTACGGCATCCGGACCCACCGCCACAAGCTCATCCATTATTACGAGATCGGCGAGTGGGAGCTCTTCGACCTCGCCCTCGACCCGAATGAGCTCAATAGCGTGCACGACGACCCGCGCTACGCGGACGTCCGCTCGCGACTCACCGACCGGCTCTACGAGCTGCGCCGCCAGTACGACGTCCCGGCCGTCGACCCCGTCCCACACGTCCCGTTCGACCCACCGCCCCACCTCCGCCGCCCCGCGGCCCCGGGCGACCGCCAGCCCGGCGACCACCCCCACTGAGGCCCAGACATGTGGGTTTTCCTGGCGCTGGTGGCCGCCGTTGGCACCGCGCTCCGAGACGTCGTGTCGAAGCGCGCCGCGCGCCAGGTCGACCCCGTCGTCATCGCACTGGGCATCGCCGCCGTACCGGCACTGACCCTGGGCACCTTCGTCCTGGCCCGCGGGCTCCCCGCGCCGGCCCCCGGGTTCTGGACCGCGCTGGCCGTGTCCGGCGGCATCAACGCCCTGGCG
>CAYXJH010000297.1:0-4495 GCA_964465415.1 uncultured Gemmatimonadaceae bacterium | reverse complement strand
GCGGCGTCGGACCCAGCCGCGGAGCCCGCCGCGCCGCCCCGCCGAACCTCCGCCCGCGCCCTCACTGGCCGGGTCCCGGCCCTTGGCCGCATGGCGGATCCGGTACAGGCCCGGAATGTCCACGGGTGTGCCGTGCGTGCCCAGCAACCAGCGGAACGTGCGGTCCTCATACGTCTTGGACCAGCGCGCCACCGGCCGCTGGTAGTGCGCGATCGTCCCGCAGTAGCCCACCGCCCGCGCCACGTCGGCGCGGACGATCTGGAACCCGCCCACCGCCCGGTCCCGCGTCTCCGAGTGGAACGCATCGGGCTCGATCTCCACCAGCCCTGCCCCGTCACCGGCTCGCTCCAGCAGCGGATCATCCGGCTCCAGGATCTCCGAGACCCGGTGCTCACGAGGGAACAGCAACATGTCGGGGTGACCCCGCAGAACCGCCGCCGCGCGGTCCAATGCTCCTTCGTGGAATACCACGTCGCAGTCGCTGAACCAGATCCAGTCCGCCGCCGTGGCGCGAGCCGCCAGGTTCCGCCCGATCGCCCGCCGGAACAACCGCTCTCGTGGCAGCGGATGCCAGTTCCACCGCACGCCGGGCGCATCCAGCGCGCCGAACCGCTCCAGCAGCTCCGCGGTGTCCCGGTCCTCCGCGCTGTAGAACACTGTCATTGTAACAGTGACATCCTTCGGTTGGTAGAGCGCCAGTGAGGAAAGCTGATAGGCGAGGAGGCGGTGGTAGCGCCAGCAATGGCTGACGATCTCGAGCCGGAGCGGGCGGTCCGCGGGCGGCGGCGGGGGTGACGCCGGCAGCGCGGGGGCGAACCAGCGTCTGGGCACCACCCCCGTCGCGGCGAGGCGGTAGAACCACTCGAGCAGGCGGCCGCGGAGCGTCTGGGCTTCCGTCATGTGTCAAACTAGGCCGGAAGTCTGGGATCGGCCAAACCGACCCCAGATTGCCCGCGATTCGACACACAGACGGAGCGATCCGGCCGGGAGGAGATCCCGGCCCGGCTCGCGGACGTGGTCCTGTGCGCTGGGTTGCTCCGCGAGACGGACTACGCCCTGAACGCGCTGGAACGCGCGCTCCGGCAGCGCAATCCGTTGACGGTGTGGGTCGGCGTCGGATACGGGATCCACCCGGTGCGCGATGAGCCACGGTACCAGCGCACCGTGGAAGCCATGGGCCTGTCGCCTGCAACCATGGCCAACAGGGACCGACCGCGCACTCGCTGACCCGGGCGGCTCGGGGGTCACGTGCGGGTACGGTCGTTGCACTCCACGCACCCGCACGTGACCCCAGGGAGCGGACTATGGCCGAAGCGGAACCGCAGGACGTCGTCGTGGTGGATGGCTCGAACGTGGCCTACGCCGAGGAGGGCGCGGGCGCCAGGCTGGCGAACATCCGGTTGGTCTGTGATAAGCTCGAGCAGGAAGGGTACCGGTCGCTGGTGCTGGTCGACGCGCGCCTGCGCCACGCCATCGACGATCCGGACGGCTACGAGGCCCTGGTGGACGAGGGCCGCATCCGCCAGGCGCCGGCCGGGACGGACGCGGACTACTTCATCCTCTCCTTCGCCCGCGAGCTGGGAGCGCGCATCGTCTCCAACGACCGGTTCCGCGACCGCGAGTCCGCCTTCCCCGACGAGCTGGACCGCGTGATCCGGTTCATGGTGGTGGACGGCGAGGTTGTGTTCGAGCGACGGACCAGCCGCCGCCCGAGCTGACCGGGTCAGGGCTGGAAGCCGCCGAGGGCGCAAACCTTGACCTGCATGGGGCACCGGGTCATCCTACGCCACACTCCCGACGATGGACGGCCCGCGGGTGTCCTGTCCGATGTCCAACTTGTAGGCGCCCATGGCTCGTCCAGGGTCGAACCCCTACAAGGAGGCTCGATGTATCGCACCCTCGCCGTAACCGCAGCTTTTCTTCTGCCCGCCACCGCGTTCGCCCAACAACCCGCCTCGCCCGATGATCCCATCGCGTATGCTCTCAGCGCCGCCCCGAGCTCCATCGGCGCCGACGCCGCCGTGATGGACCTGGAGGGCAACCTGTTGAGAGAAGGCACGAATGGCTGGACCTGCGTCCCCATCCCGGGCGGTCCCATGTGCGTGGATGAGCAGTGGATGCAGTGGATGGATGCATACCTCAACCAGACGGACGACGTAAACGTCACGGCCGTGGGCCTGGCGTACATGCTCCAGGGCGACACCGGCGCCAGCAACATCAACCCCTACGACACTGCCCCAACACCGGACAACGACTGGGTGGTGACGGGGCCTCACCTGATGCTCATCGTCCCGGACCCGGCGCTCCTCGACGGCATCCCGGATGACCCGGAGACCGGGGGACCCTACGTGATGTGGCGCGGGCACCCGCTCGTGCATGTGATGATCCCCGTGGACGAGACCGGGGCCATCATGCACCGCGACTAGCGCCGTTTACGAGTCTGAGCCCCCTTGCGGAGCGGGGCTTCGGCGCGCATATTGGAAACCATATGGTTACCAATAGCCACGTCGACCGCATCTTCGCCGCGCTGGCCGACCCGACGCGGCGCGCGCTCCTGACCCGGCTGACCCGGGGCGAGGCCAGGGTTGGAGAGCTGGCCCGACCGTTCCCCGTAACGCGCGTCGCCATCTCGAAGCATCTCGATGTGTTGGAGCGTGCGGGGCTGGTGATCCGGGTCCCCGATGGCCGGTCGAACGTGTGCCATTTCAACGGCGAGCCCCTGCGTGAGGCATTGGAGCTGATGGAGGAGTATCGCCGCCATTGGGAGGGGCAGCTTGACGCCCTGACCCGATACCTGGAACAGGGGGAGGAGAGATGAGCGTGCAGCAAGGTGAGACTCTCGTGCTGAGGTTGGAACGGTACATCGGTGCGTCACGGGAGCGCGTGTTTGCCGCGTGGACGCAACCGGAGCTCCTGGAGCGGTGGTCGGCGCCGGAGGGCCTGGAAGTCGAGCGGGGCGAGATCGACCTGCGTCCGGGCGGGCAGTGGCGGGTCGTGTTGGCAGCCCCGGACGGCACGCGGCACGAAGCGTTTGGCGTTTACCGCGAGGTCACGCCCCCCTCCCGTCTGGTCTACACCCACGCCTGGCTGCGTGAGAATGGGAGTACAGCGGAGACCACGGTGAGGATCGAGTTCGTAGTGGAGGGTGACGGCACGTGGGTGCGGTTCGAGCAGACGGGCTTCGAGTCGACCGGAAGCCGCGACGGACACGCCGAGGGCTGGTCGAGCTCGTTGGACCGACTGCAGGTTCTCTTCGGTGAGGTCGGTTGAGATCTCCAACTCGACAGGAGGGGATGTGACCCGCTCGAATGAAGAGCTCGTCGTGTGCGGGATCGCGGGCAGTCTGCGCCGGGGCTCATACAACCGCGCCCTGCTGCGGGCTGCATGTGAGCTCGCCCCGGACGGGGTGGAGATCCGCATCTTCGACCGGATGGGGGAGATCCCCCCATTCAACCAGGATGTGGAAGCCGAAGGCGACCCGGAGCCGGTCCAGGCACTCAAGCAGGCGATCGGGGAAGCGGACGCACTCCTGATCGCTACGCCCGAGTACAACCACGGGGTGCCCGGTGTGCTCAAGAACGCGATCGACTGGGCCTCCCGTCCCGCGCGGGGATCCGTCCTCACGGGCAAGCCGACGGCGATCTTCGGTGCGAGCCCCGGCATCACCGGCACGGCCCGGGCGCAGTCGCAGCTCCGCCAGGCGTTCGTGTTCACCGATACGCCCGCGGTCGCCCAACCGGAGATCCTCGTCTTCCGGGCAGCGGAGAAGTTCGACGAAGAGGGCCGGCTCACACACGACAAGACACGGGAGTTCGTGGAGAAGCTTCTCCAGCGACTGGCCGACTGGACCCGCGTCGTCCGGGACTCGGACAGGCGGTAGGCACGCGGTCGTCGTCATGGCGGCTTCAGGAACACCTCATCCACGTAACACCACGCCCAGCCCGGACCCGGCCCGAACGAGCGGATGATGGGGTGCCCCGTGGCGTGGTGGTGCTTCGTCGCGTGCCGGTTCGGCGACGAGTCGCAGCACCCCACATGGCCGCACGTGAGGCAGAGTCGGAGCTGGACCCAGCGGTCACCGGTCTGAAGACACTCCTCGCAGCCGTCAGGCGTGCGAGCCGTCACGGGGCGGACCTGATCGACATGTGTGCACGTGGTCGTCATGCGTTCCACCTTTGGGGAGGCGCGGTGCGCCGCAGGGACGTTCCAGGAAACCGTTGCCGTCCGGACGGGGTTCGCTGGCCCCGCTGCGCCCCGACCCGTACTGTTTTCGTGTGAATATATATGCCTTGGGCCGCGCCTGGGCCGACGGCCGTTGCCGACTCGCGCCGGTATGCGAGGGCCGCGTCTTCCTGCACTGGACAGCGGGTGTGCCCCGCGCGCTGCTGCCCGCCGCGGACGAGGCCCGGGAAATGCTCGAGCACGCCCACAGCCCCGCGTGGCTGGGCGATCACGAGGGCCGACCGGTCTTCGCCGTCGCCCTGCGCCGGTTCCA
>CAYXJH010000296.1:0-4537 GCA_964465415.1 uncultured Gemmatimonadaceae bacterium | reverse complement strand
CAGCGGCTCCAGCCCGAGCTTCTCCCGCTCGACGTTGATGAGGGCAATGTTGCGCTCCACCAGTGCCCGGAACCCGGCATCGCCCCAGAAGGGCTCGAAGGGCGGCGACCGGAAGAGCAGCGGGTCGCGGTGGCCACGGTCGATGGCATCGCCGAGCCGCTCGAGGGCGCGAGTCCGATCCCCCGAGAGGGCATGGAAGCTGGCCTGGGCGAACGCGAACTTGCCGGTGGCGAAGCCGTTCTCTTCGAGGAAGGCAAGCACGCCGCCCCAGTACTCGAGGGTGGCAGCCAGCTCCGCATCGCGACCCAGCCCGCGTTGCGCAACGGCCAGCGGAGCTAGCGTCCCACCATTCGAGAAGGCGTGGGGGACCATGGTGCTCAGCCCTGCCGGGCCGGCGCTGCGCCCGGCGACCCAGTCCAGCAGCTCCTGGTGACGGTCCGCCAGGGAGAGGCCGTGAAGGAGCCCCCACGTGGCGAGGAAATCCCCGGGCGACGCCTCGGACCGAGCCCGAACCGCGGCCAGGCCCTCGTCGTCCCGACCCAGACCGATGGCAGCCTGGGACTCCAGGAATCCCTCGGACACCTCGAGGGAGCGAGCGTAGTCCCCCAGGCTGTAGTACGTCGATTCCAGGAAGAAACGCGTCGTCCTCCGATTGTCGCCCCCGGCCCTGACGCGCTCCAGGTGCTCCACCGCCTCTCCCAGGCGTCCCCGCATCCAAAGGACGAATCCGGACTCCCGCCCCGAATAATCGGGATGGCTGCGTTGGATCCGCCGGGCCAGCTCCTCGGCTTCCTGGAACGCACCGATGGCTCCCAGCTCCGATACCAGACTCTCTAGATTCGTCAGGAACAGAGGGTCAACCGCCGCCAACCGGCGACGCGACTCGACCGCCTTCAGCATCTGCCCGCTGCGCGAATAGGCGAGCGCTTGCCAGTGATGGGCATTCGTGAGGCTCGGGTTGATGGCGAGCGCTCGCTCAAGGCGCAACAGTGCGGCGTCGTAGTCGTTCAGGTTCATGAAGAGGAGCCCCATGGCGGCATGGGCGTCCGCCAGCTCCGGGTCCAGGGCCAGGGCGCGTTGCAGAACCGCTCGGGCGGCGGTGTTCGCTTCATCCTCCGGAATGTCCCCGTAGCTGGACGGGGAGTCGGACAGGAGCATCCAGAGCTCCCCCGAAGCCGCCAGCGCCGGCGGATAGTCGGGGTCCAGCGCCAGCGCTCGATCGATGAGGGTGCGGGCCTCCCGCAGGCCGTCCACCGTTCGTCCGTAGATGAGGGTTCGGGCCCTGAGATAGAGGTCGTACGCCTCCAGGTCGCCGGTGCCGCCCTGTGCCGAAGCCACCAACGTCAGGCGCAGCGCATCGGCGATGGCTCCCGCGATCTCGTCCTGGATCGCGAAGACATCTTCCAGACGGCGGTCGTAGGTGTCGGACCAGAGATGGAAGCCGGTAGCGGTCTCGACGAGCTGTGCCGTGATCCTGAGCTGATCGCCCGATCGGCGAACGCTCCCCTCCAGGACGTGGGCCACCCCCAGGGTGCGTCCGATCTCCGGGATCGAGACGTTCGTCCCCTTAAACGAGAACGACGAGGTGCGTCCCGAGACTCGGAGCTCGCGTATCCCCGCCAGCAGGTTAAGGATCTCTTCCGAAAGCCCGTCTCCGAAGTACTCCTGGTCGCGTTCGGCGCTCATGTCCACGAAGGGAAGCACCGCGATGGTGGCCTCGCGCGCGTCGGTGGCGGCGGTGCCGCCGCCGGGTCCGAAGCGGTCCCACGCGAACCAGCCCACCGCCAGGACCAGGAGCCCGATGATGACGAAGTCGAGCCGCCGGCCGGCGAACCGGGCGGCAGACCCATTCGCGGGGACGTCCGTTGACGCCGCCTCCCCGTCCCGTCGGATCCCGTCCGGGGTGAGCTCATATGCCCAGGCCAGGAAGAGGGCGATGGGAAACCCGAGCAGGATCACTACCACCAGGGAGCGAAACACCCATTCCGGCGCCCCGAAGTTGCCGAGCAGAATGTCGGCGACTTGGATCAGCACCCAGGCCACCAGCGCGTAGGCCGCGCCCACCCGGACGACGTTCCGGCGCTTGAGCTCGCTCCAGAAACCGGATGAAGGGTTCATGGCGCACACCTGGCGAAGAGATTCGCCCAGGGTCGGATTCCCAGGGTCAATTGCATGCGAAGTCGTCCCTGCCGCGGGGCCGGCACTGTGGTGGGAAGCCGCGCGCTCGCCAGTAGTCGAGCACGCCGGTCTCGCGGAGGTAGTTCCTGAACTGGGGTGAGCGGCGGTAGCCGGCGTGGTCCGGTCCCCACGTCAGCATCGCAATCGAGGGCAGAAGATCATGGGCGCCAAGGGGAATCAGGAGATGCGCGAGATAGCCCGCCGCGCCGCCTTCTTCCAGACCCTTGAATCGCAGGATTTCCTCCACCAGCGCGGAGTGATCGCCGGCCAGATCCTGATAGGCCGTAAAGATCGCCGCGTGGTCCCGCCAGCCCGGCAGCCAAACGGACTGATTGGCCAGGAGCATGAAGGCGTCCCTCTGACCGAAGTGCGCCAGCAGAGCAAAGTTGGCATACTGTGGAGTGAGAACTCCCCGGTCGAGCGCAATCTGGAAGCGCGCATAGGCCTGCTCCAGGCGACCCAGGGTGAACAGGGCTTCGTACTCGTTCTCGGCACACGGCGCGAACAGCGGGTCGTGCTCAACGCATCGTTGGAACGCCCGGAGCGCATTCTCCAGTTCTCCGACGAACCCATAGGTCAGGCCGAGCCAGTTCAACGTGCTGCTGTTGCCGGGGTCGAGCTCGAGCGCGCGCTGCAAATCCCGCAGGATGTCGCCGATGTCGTGGCGAGCGCGCAGGTCCTGCACGGCCTCTGAGCGCTGGAACGCAATGGAGGCCAGGGCCAGGCCGCTGGCCGGTTCGATGTCCAGCGCCCGCTGCCCATATTCGAGGCCCAGCCGGTCGAGCTCGTCCTGGTCGAGCTCGGAATAGCCGTACATGCGCGCGACCCCCTGAAGCGCCGAGCGCAGCTCCCAGGCCTTGGCGAACTGCGGATCCTGCTCCAGGGCGCGGTGGAGCAACGCGTCGGCCTCGTCGAGGCGGGTGCGCGCCTGGAAGAACGCGCGGGCCTGCAGGTACAGGTCGTAGGCCGTCAGGTTCGCCGTCGGTATGCCGAGCCTCACCTCGCCCATCGAGTCGAGGCGGAGCGACTCGATCAGCGCGGCGACGATGGCGGTGGCGATCTCGTCCTGGATGGCGAAGATGTTCTCGGCCGTGAGCGGCCGGTCGAAGGTGTCCGACCAGAGGTGCCCGTCCACGTCGGCGTCGATGAGCTGCGCGGTGATGCGGATGGTTTCCCCGGCCCGGCGCACGCTGCCTTCCAGCACGTGGCGCACCGCGAGCTCCCCGGCGATGGCCCTGAGGCCCAGGCTCTGCTGGTCCTTGAACGCGAACGACGAGGTACGCGACGCCACCCGCAGGCCGCGGACCCTGGCCAGGGCGTTCAGGATCTCCTCGGCCATGCCGTCGGAGAAATACTCCTGGTCGCCGTCGGGCGACATGTCGGCGAAGGGGAGCACGGCGATAGAGGCGGTCTGGACCGGCGTGCCCGAAGCCGCTGCCCCCTGCTCCGAACCCGACACTGCGGAGCCGGGCGCCGAGGGCTTCAGGAACCAGCCGGCCCCCAGGCCGATGCCGAGCACGACCAGGACACCCGCTACGACAACGGTGCGTTTGCCCAGCAGCGAGGGTGCGGGTTCGGCGGGGTCGGACCTCGCCGTCGCCGGGGTCACCCGCACCCCATCCGGCGTCAGCTCCAGCGCCCACGCCAGTACCAGCGCCAGGGGAAATCCCAGCACCACGAGCACCACCACCAGGCTCATGGCCCATTCCGGCACGCCGAGACGGGGTAGCATGATGTCGGCGGCCTGGAGGATGACGAAGGCGGTGGCCACGTACACGACCGCCACCCGGAACACCTTCCGCCGCTTGAGTTCGGTAAAGAGCTCCCTCATCGGCGACCCTCCAGGTTCATGGCCGACAGCAGTTCCGTGAAGCGCTGCTCACCTCGAAGCGGGTCGATGGCGGGCGAGACATTCACGATGATGAACCAGACGTCCCGCTCCTCGAGGCCCCGCTCTAGCCACGTCAGGGCCTCGTCGGTACGGCCCAGGCGAAGGCTCCACCGGGCCCGGTCCAGCGCCGAGGCGGGAATTCCGGCCGGCAGGTCGGCAAGGAACTCGAACGCCCCTGGGGTGCCGCCCCGGACAAACGCCTCCCGGAGCGCGCCGGGCGCGAACGGTGGCTGGGGGAAGAGGGCGCTCCAGCGCTCCAGCGCCTCCACCATCTCCTCTTCGCGGCCCAACTCCTCCAGCACCCAGCTCCGGTGCAGGTGGGCCAGGGGAAACGCGGGGTCGAGCTCCAGAGCACGATCGACGCGGGCCAGCGCTTCGTCGGGCTCGCCCGAGACGAGGAGGATGAGGCCGAACACGTAGCTGATCACCCGGGAGAGGGGATCCAGCGCGAAGGCCCGGCGGATGGCC
>CAYXJH010000295.1:0-4563 GCA_964465415.1 uncultured Gemmatimonadaceae bacterium | reverse complement strand
TCGCCGCAACGCAATCCCGCGCGTAGGCGCGCGCCGCGACCATGGCGGCCTCGACCATCAGGTACTCCTCCAGCCCGGTGAGCGGCAGCAGATGCGCGATCAGCTGGAACCGCGACCGCGCTTCCGCCGCGGCTGCCTCGGTGACCCGGGCCGTGCTCCATGGCATCGCCTGGGGACCGCGCTCCTCGGTGGTAACCATGACCTTGCCTCCGCATAGGTTCCCCCCGTTAAATATATGCGTCGGCTACGCCCGACCAATAGGGGCAGGTCGGACCACGGGCGGGGTCGAGAAGGGGCATCGAAGACCCGCGGCGGCCGACCCGGCCGGACCGTCGGGTGAGGGCATCCCCTGAAAAGAAATGGAAGGGCCTGATGGCGGACCGGAATCCGTACGAGCCGTTCGTACCCGCCGACCAGAACCCCGCGGAGTTCACGGTCCGGGCGATCCTGCTGGGCGTAATCATGGCGGTGGTCCTGGGCGCGGCCAACGCATACATCGGGATGGTGGCGGGCCTGACCATCGCGGCGACGTTTCCTGCGGCCGTGGTGGCGCTGGCGGCGCTGCGGCCGGTGGGCGGGACGATCCTGGAGGAGAACCTTGCGCGTACCACCGCTTCCGTGGGTGAAGCGCTGGTGGCGGGGGCGATCTTCACGATCCCTGCGTTCGTCATCGCCGGGGTCTGGGACGTGATCAATTTCTGGATCGCCACCTTCATCATGATGGTGGGTGGTGTCCTGGGCGTGCTGTTCGTGATCATCCTGCGCCGGACGCTGGTGGAGGAGTCGGGGCTCCCATTCCCGGAATCGGTCGCGGCATCGGAGATCCACAAGGCGGGGCAGAAGGGCTCGGGTGGCGGCAGGCTGCTGGTCATGGCGGGTCTGTTGGCCGGCGGTATCGAGCTGATCAAGAACGCGTCCGGGTTGCGCGTGATCCAGTCGCACCTGACCGGCTGGTGGTCGTGGGGGCAAGCGACGGGCGCCCGCATCGGCGGTCCCGAGGGCGCGACGTACGCCGGCGGAATGTTCGCTGCGTCGCCGGCGGCGTCGCCGGCTCTCCTCGGGGTTGGCTTCATCATCGGCCCGGCGCTGGCGGCGGTGGTCTTCGCCGGTGGCGTGCTGGGCTGGTGGTGCCTGACGCCCATCCTGATGTTCGTGAACCGGGACCTTCTCGCCGCCGCCGAGGCCCGGGGTTTCGGCGAGGTGGCGATGACGGTGGTGTGGCAGCAGCAGGTGAGGCCGCTGGCCGTGGGGACCATGGTGGTGGGCGCCGCGTGGACGCTTTGGCGCATGCGCAAGAGTTTGGCGACCGGGTTCTCCCGCGTCTTCGCGGACCTGGGGAGTGTGACCGCCGTGGAGAAGCCGGACCGCCACGAAACGGACATCCGGTACCGCTGGATCGTGGTGGGCATCCTGGGCCTTCTGGTTCCGATCACGGTGCTCTACTACTACTTCACGCAGAGCTTCGGCGGGTCGCTGCTGGCGGCGGTGGTGATGGTAGTGGCCGGAATGCTCTTCGCCGCGGTCGCCGGCTACCTGGTCGGCCTGATCGGAAGCAGCAACAATCCCATCAGCGGGCTCACCCTGTCCACTCTGATCCTGGCGGCGCTGCTCATGGTGGCCATAGGGCTGCGCGGGGACCAGGGCGTGCTGGCCGTACTCGGCGTGGCGGCGGTGGTGTGCTGCGCCATGGGGATCGCCGGGGACATGATGCAGGACCTCAAGGTCGGCCACATCCTGGGCGGCACCCCCGCCCGCATGGAGAAGGCCGAGCTCATCGCGGTGATCGCCGCGGCGCCGGGGCTGGCGCTGGTCCTGATGCTCCTCGGCTCCGCGTACGGGTTCGCCGGGGCTCCCGGCGCGGACCCGGCCACCGCGCTTCCGGCACCCCAGGCTGGGCTCATGGCGCTCGTGAGCACGGGCATCGTCATGGGCGAGATGCCGTGGCCGCTGTTCATCGGGGGGATGCTGTTCGCCCTCATGCTCATCCTGGTCCGGGCGCCTTCCGTCATGCTGGTGGCCGTGGGAATGTATCTCCCCATCTGGACCACCTTCGGTATCTTCATCGGCGGCGTCTTCCGATGGGTGGTCGATGGATTGATCGCACGCCGCCATGAGGATCCCGCGGCCGTGGCCAGGGCGGACAACGCAGGGATCCTGGTCGCCTCGGGACTCGTGGCGGGTGAAGCGCTGATGGGTGTGGGGATCGCAGCCCTCATCGTGGCCAACCTCACCCTCCCGACTGTCGTGGACAGCGTGGCCCTGCGGGGACTCCTCGGGCTCCTGGTCTTCCCGCTCGTCCTCTGGTTCTTCTACAGCCGGTCGCGGAGGGCGGCCGAGACGGGGGCCAGCGAGGGAGCCATGATCCCGTAGCCGGGACTCAACGATGGGGGCATGTAAACCTGTTCCCCCCCAGATGGTTCCGGTATATTCAGTAACGGGGTTGACGACCTTTGCCGCGAGGTGTGTGATGACCGGGCGGCGGGCGCAGGAACGGTTGTGGGAGCGGGACCAGGCGCATACCGCCGCGGAGACGCGGGCTCGGCTCCAGGAGATCGCGGCGCGCCTGCCGGTGAGGGATCCGGTGAGAGGGGCGCTGGTGGAGGCGGCGCTCCAGGCGTCGCGCCACCACGCTATGGAATGCGCGTACGCCAACTACGAGCTGCGAACCGGGTTCGCCTATTCACCCGAGCGACGAGAGCTGGAGGAGGAGCAGGAGGCCGCGGAGTGGAGGGCGTGCCTGTCGCGGCTGGACCAGGCTGCGGAAAGATACCAGCGGGACTCGACCGGGGATCGCGAGCTCCGGTAGCGCGGGCGCTAGTCGGGGCCAGCGTGGGCACAGGGTAGGTAGGGCTTGACGCAGGCCTTGCGGGCCCCATATCATACGAACGTATGAATGAAACAGCGACCGGCGAACGGGTCCTCGAGGTGGCGATCCGGCTCTTCGCCCAGCAGGGCTACAACGGCACCTCCATCCGGCAGATCACGCGGGAGGCGGGAGCGAACCTCGGGGCGGTGACGTACCACTTCGGCGGGAAGCGGGAACTGTACTCCCGGGCGCTCGAGCGGTGCATCGGCCCCATTGCGGAACGGGTGGTAGCCGCGGCGGCCCCGGGCGCGGGCGACGCCATGACCCGGCTGGAGCGGGTGGTATCGTTGTTTTTCGACTACCTGCGGGAGCGGCCCGAGCTGCCCCAGCTGATGCTTCAGGAGACGGTGGCCGGCCGGACGCCGCCACCGGAGGCGTTGAAGCTGCTCCGAAACGTGCTGGGCTCGCTGGCCGGTCTGATCGCGGAGGGCCAGACGGCGGGTCAGATGCGGGACGGTGACCCGCGGTTACTGGCGGTGAGCGTGATCTCGCAGCCGCTGCATCTGACTCTCGTATCCCGGCTGGCCATGGATCTGGACCCGTATGATCCTGCTGCCCGGGCGACACTGCTGGAACACGCTCGCGGGTTCATCGAGCATGGTCTGGGGCGGGCTGCGCGCACACGCGCGAGCGAGGGGGACGTATGAAGCTCTGGCTACTGAAGCGCTGGCTACTGGCGGCGGCGGTGCTGTCGATGCCGGCGGTAGCGGCCGGTCAGGCGCCGTTACGGCTGGAGGATGTGGTGCTGGCGGCGCTGTCGAGTCATCCGTCTTTGGATGCGGCCCGGTCCGGGCTGGCGGCGGCGGACGCGGCCGCAGGTGAGGCCCGAGCGGGCCGGTTGCCGTCGTTGGGCGTGACAGCGCTGGCGACACGGTTCCAGGAGCCAATGGTCGTGGCGCCGCTCCACGGCTTCGATCCGGCGAGTCTCCCAGATTTCGAGCGCACGCTGGTGCAGGGCCACGTGGCAGCGGAGTGGCTGCTTTTCGATGCCGGGCAGACCCGGGCCCGCGTGCGCGGCGCGGAGCACATGGCGGGCGCCGCGAAGGTGGCCGTGGACGCGGCCGCTGACGCCGTAGTGCTGGAAGCGGTCATATCGTATCTGGAGGTGCTGACGGCGCGCACGGTGCTGGCTGCCCACGAGCTCCAGCTGACCTCGCTGGAGGCGGAGCGGGGGCGGGTGGACCAGACGTACGCGGAAGGTCGCGCGCCACGGGTCGAGGTGTTGCGGACGGAGGCGGCACTCAGTCGGGCGGTGGCGGAGCGCGAGTCCGCGGCGGAGCGTGTGTTGCTGGCCCACCGGCGTTTGGCGCGCGTATCGGGTCTGGACGCCGCCATGGTGGCGGGGTCCCGGCTCATGGAAGTCGCCTCTTCGCCGGACCCTCCCCCCGCCCGAGACGTCCTGGTGGCCAGGGCCCGCTCGGAGCATCTGGCCGTGGAGCAGGCGACGCTGCGGGCGTCGGCGGCGGTGCTGGCGCTCTCCGGCGCCCGATCCCTCTGGCTCCCTCGGGTATCGCTTGCGGGCCGCTACAGCGCGTTCGGGAGCACCCGCACGGAACTGCGACCCGAATGGCAAGTGGGCACCCAGGTCAGCTACCCGATCTTCGTGGGCGGCGCGCGTGCGCGGGCGGTAGACCGGGCGGAATCGGAGGCAAGGCTGGCTCGGGCCGAGGTGGCGCTGGTGGTCCGGGAGGTGGAGG
>CAYXJH010000294.1:0-4591 GCA_964465415.1 uncultured Gemmatimonadaceae bacterium | reverse complement strand
GGGCGCCCGCGTCGAGCAGCGCCTCGGCGATGGCCCGGCCGATCCCCTTCGTCCCGCCGGTCACCACCGCCACCCTGCCCGCCACTGCTCCACCACCCGTCATGCCGGCCTCCGTTTTCCTCTCGCGTCCGCCCTGGTAGGGTGCGACTTTCACCATAATTGCTCGGCGAGACCGCCGCCACTAACCTTCCCCCATGAACCTGGAAGGCACTGTGGCATTGGTGACCGGCGCAGGTCACCGTGTGGGCCGGGCCCTGGCCCTGGCGCTGGCCCGGGCGGGCGCGGACGTCGCGGTCCATTTCCACCGGTCGGCTGAGCCCGCTCGGGACACGGCTGCCGCGGTCGAGCAGCTGGGGCGAAGAGCCATCGTCTTGCAGGCCGACCTGGGCAGCGCGGATGCGGCCGAGGCCCTGCCGGCCGCGGTCCGGTCGGATCTGGGTCGTCTCGACGTGCTCATCAACAGCGCTTCATTGTTCGAGTCGAGCCCGCTCCTGGAGGTGACCGCCCAGGACTGGGACCGGGTGATGGCGGTGAACCTCCGGGCTCCCTTCCTCCTGACCAGGGCCGCCGCACCGCACCTTGCGGAACGGGACGGCGTGGTCATCAATATCGCCGACCTGGCAGGGCTTCTGGCGTGGCCGGCCTTCCCGCACCATGGCGTGTCTAAGGCGGGGCTGATCCACCTCACACGGGTGTCCGCGCGCGCGCTCGGGCCGCGCATCCGGGTCAACTGCGTGGTCCCCGGAACCGTGCTGCCGCCCGACGACTATACGGATGAGCAGATCGAGGCGTCCGTGGAGCGCACGGTGTTGAAGCGGCTCGGCTCGGCACGCGACGTCGAGGAGGCCATGCTCTTCCTGATCCGATCCGACTTCGCCACGGGATCCATCGTGGTCGTGGACGGCGGAAGGATCCTGCGTTGAAGGGGTAACAGGTCTTCATGACAAGGCCGAAACGACAGTGGCGGAGCTGGCGCACGGCCAGGCACGTGCTCGTGGCCAGCGGCGCGCTCATGCTCATCCTGCTGATCGCCGGCGCCGTCTGGACGGCCGTATACGTGTCCGGTGTTCGCGGGAGCGGCTGTCCGACGATGGCCGACCTTCGGGCCTACAGGCCGCCAGAAGCGACACGCGTATTCGCCCTGGACGGTTCGCTGGTCGCCGATCTCTCGCCGCAGCGTCGGGTGGTCCGGGAGATCGACGAAATCCCGCTCCTGGTCCGCTCGGCCGCTTTGGCCGTCGAGGATCGCCGCTTCCGCGACCACCGCGGGATCGACTTCCGCAGTGTGGCCCGGGCCGTTTGGCGCAACGTCTCGACGGTATCGGTCCGGGAAGGCTTCAGCACCATCACCATGCAGCTGGCCCGGAGCGTGTTCCCCGAGCGGCTGCCCATGGCCGATAAGGTGGGGAGAAAGGTCTGCGAGATCCACCTGGCGTTCAGGATCGAGCGCGAATACTCCAAGGACCAGATCCTGGCGCTCTACCTGAATCAGATCTATCTGGGCTCGGGGCTGTACGGGGTCGAGGCCGCGGCACAGGGCTTGTTCGGCGTGCCCGTCCAGCGGCTCTCGCCGGCGCAGACCGCGCTGGTCATCGGGCTGGCCAAGAGCCCGGAGGGATACAATCCTCGCCGGCACGCCGAGCGCGCGCTGCACCGACGGAACGTCGTGCTCGAGGTCATGGCGGAAACCGGCGTGATCGACCGGGCGACGGCGGACCTGGCGAAGGAGGAGCCGTTGGGCCTGGCACCACCCCTCGAGGCATCGGGCCCCGCGCCCTATTTCGTCGCGGGTGTCCGGCGCGAGGTGCAGGCGCGCTTCGGCCCCGACGCGGACGTCATGGGTCTGCGCGTATACACGGGCCTCGACCCCACCCTCCAGCGCCTGGCCCACAGCGCGCTCGTCGACCAGATCGAGCGGATCGAAGGCGGTGCCTTCGGCCACTATCCCCACTCGAACGGTACGGCGCCGGCGTCGGACGGCGGGGCACTGGAAGGGATGGTCGTGGTCATGGATCCCCGCTCCGGCGAGGTCCGCGCACTGGTGGGCGGCCGAGACTTCGGCACCTCCCAGTTCGATCGGGCCTTCCAGGCACGACGTCAGCCCGGCTCCACGTTCAAGCCGCTGGTGTACGCAGCCGCACTCGAGTCGGGGATCCCGACCACGGCGCGTCTGGAGACGACGCCCCTGGCCGTGGAGTCGGCAGGCTCGCCGGTCTGGCGCCCCGGCGATCACCTTGCCGACACCGTCCAGGCGTTGTCGGTCCGCAGCGCCCTCGCGCTGTCATCGAACAGCGCCGCCGTCCGTCTGGGTCAGTGGGTCGGCGAGCCCCGCGTCGCCGCGCTGGGCAAGCGCCTGGGCCTGAGCACCGACATTCCGCCGTACCCCTCGATCCACCTCGGGTCGGCCGAGGTGATCCCCGCCGAGCTGGTCGCGGCGTTCGCGACGTTCGGCAACGGAGGGTATCGGGTACCGCCGGTGCTCATCCAGCGAATCGAGGATTCCGACGGGAACGTCCTCTGGCGAGCCCCCGTGCCGCGACACCAGGTGCTGGATCCCGGCGTCGCGTTCCTGACGCTGACCATGCTCGAGGACGTCGTGAACTCCGGGACAGCCACGTCGGTCCGCAGCAACGGGTTCTGGCACCCGGCCGCCGGCAAGACGGGGACGACGAACGAGGGTCGGGATGTCTGGTTCATCGGGCTCACGCCGGACCTCGTGGCCGGCGTGTGGCTGGGCTTCGATCGGCCGCGGCCCATCATGCCCGGCGCGAGCGGGGGCCGGCTCGCGGCGCCCGTATGGGCCAACGTCATGGCCGGCGCGTACCGTGAGCGGCCCGTCCCCACCGCCTGGACGCCGCCGGCCAACGTGGTCAGCGTCGAGATCGACGACCGAACGGGCTACCTGGCCACGCAGGCGTGTCCGCCGGAGCACGTCCGGATCGAGTACTTCCTGACGGGGACCGAGCCGCGAACCTACTGCCCGGTCCACGTGGACCGCGGCCGTGACGGACTGCTGGATGGTATCTGGCGACGGGTTCGCCGAATTTTCTGACCTGCGGGTCACCTCGGCCCGGCCAGCGACCTACCCTGCTTTCTCGGTGGATGCCGGGGCTTCGGCCGTCTCCAAGACCGGCGATTCCCCGATCCCCCGGTGGGAGAGCCAGCGCTCCGCTTCCAGCGCCGCCATGCACCCCGTGCCGGCCGCCGTGACGGCCTGCCTGTAATAGGCATCCATGACATCGCCGGCGGCGAACACGCCCTCGACGCTCGTGGCCGTCTTCCAGTTCCCCGTCTTGACGTACCCGTGCTCCGTGAGCTCGAGCTGACCGTCCAGGAACGCCGTGTTCGGCGTGTGACCGATGGCCACGAATAGCCCACCAACCTGGAGCTCGCTCGCCTCTCCGGTCTCCGTGTCCTCGAGGCGAAGCGCCGTTATCTGCTCGTAGCCGAGGATCTCGACCACCCGCTGGTTCCACAGGACCTCGATCTTTGGATGCTCGAGGGCCCGGTCGGCCATGATCCGGGAGGCCCGGAACTCCGAGCGCCGGTGGATGATGTAGACCTTGCTGGCAAACTTGCTGGCGTACAGGGCTTCTTCCATCGCCGAGTCTCCCCCGCCCACCACGGCCAGGACCTGCTCCCTGAATACGGGAAGCGCCGCGTCGCAGACGGCGCAGGCCGAGACGCCTCCGCCCGTCTGCGCCAGCCGCTCCTCGTTCGGGAGCCCCAGCCACTTCGCGTTCGCGCCGGTGGCCACGATGAGCGCCTGGCTGACCACCTCGGTCCCGGCGCGCGTCATCACCGTGAACGGCGACGCCGACAAGTCCAGCCGCTCCACCATCTCCATACGCGAACGCGCCCCGAACCGCTCCGCCTGAGCCTTCATCCGCTCCATGAGCTGAGGTCCCGTGATTCCGTCCGGGAAACCCGGATAGTTCTCGACCTCGGTGGTGATCATGAGCTGGCCGCCCGGCAGCATGATGCCTTCCGGCTCACCCTCCAGGATGAGCGGCTCGAGCTCTGCCCGCGCCGCGTACAGGGCCGCCGTCCACGCCGCCGGACCCGATCCGATGATCACCAGGTTCTCGATGTTTGCCATGCCACCACACGCTAGAGTTCCGTTCAGGGGCGCCCCCAGGATGAAGCGCTCAGGGAAGGTACCGGTTCCCGGGAATCCAGGCCAAGGCAACGGTTGCCGGCGGCATCCGGGCAGTGCTACACTGTGGCGAACCGCTACCGGGGGGACCATGCCGATCGAGAAGCCCGACCCGCGCCATACCGATGTCGCAGAGCTCCTCGCCGCCCTCGCCGGCGTGTTGTCCGCCCATGTGGTGAAGGAGCCCGGCGGTCGGATCGCCGAGATCCATATCCTCTCCTCGGCCGATCTCCACCCCAAACAGGTCGTTCGGAACGTCGAGTCGGCACTGAGCGCCGGTCTCGGCATCCCCATCGACCGCCGCATCGTCAGCGTGGCGCAGGTGCGAACGGCCGACTCGTCCCACCGGAACGGCCAGACCGCCAGCCGCGACGAGGACGACGCGGCCGTACCGTCGAGCCCGCGGGCGAGCCATGCACCGGCGGGCGGGGCGGG
>CAYXJH010000293.1:0-4591 GCA_964465415.1 uncultured Gemmatimonadaceae bacterium | reverse complement strand
AGCGCCAGCGGCGGGGCCAGCCGCCCCAACGGCCGGCCCGCGACCGCCACCAGGGCCCCTGCATACTCCCGTCGGCTCGCCGACGACAGGACTCGCGCGTCGCAATCCGCCTCGATCGCCTCCCGCGCACGGTGAAGCTGCCACCAGAGCGGCAGGCACCATGGCACCAACGAGACCAGGCCGAGCAGGACATGGAATAGCCGGGCGTCACCGGTGCGGACGTGCTCCGCTTCGTGCCGGACGATGAGCCGCCGGAGACCCCGATCGGCCTCGACGACCCACTCCGGGAGCACGATCCGTGGTCGCCACCCGCCCAACACGCCCGGGCCGAAGCCCGGCGAGACGAGCACCGCGTGACCGTCCACCTGGCGATGGCGCCACCCTCCCTCGTTCCTTCGCAGCGTCCAGGCGGAGATCCGGAGACTCGTCAGCATCACCCCCGACGCCACTGCCCAGACTGCCGGGATCCACAGACTTGCCACGGGCATTCCGCGCTGGACGATGAGCCAGCCCAGCGGACCGATCAGACCGATCACGCTCGTGACCGCCATCGCGCCCGCCCATACGTGCCGCACCGGCATGGCCAGGTGTCGCAAGCCACGCTCGGCCAGATGTCCCGACACCCCGACCACAAACCCCGCGGCCGTGGCGTACGCGATCCACGCGATCATCAGGTCTCCTCCAGCCGCTCGTCGATCAGCGCACGCAGCCGCCTCAGCTCATCCTCCGGAAAATCTCGTTGCCGGACCAGCTCGGTCAGCAACAGCGACGGCGAGCCCGAGAAGAGCCGGCGCACCAGACCCCGCACGGCGCTTTCCGCCGCGGCCTCCCGCGCTACCAGGGCGTGGAACCGGTAGGCCCGGCCTTCCGGGCGATGCCCGACGTAGCCCTTGTCCTCCAGGATCCGCAGCATCGTGAGGACCGTGTTGTAGGCCAGGTCGTCACTCAGACGCGCCCGTACCTCCGCCACCGTCGACGGGCCGCGCTCCCACAGCACGGCCATGATGTCCGATTCCCGCTCCGTGAACACGATCGCCATGCCCCAAGGTGCGGGGCCGTGGGTGGCGCTGTCAACCAAGGCCTTAGTTGACAGCCGCGCCACCCGCCCCCAGGTTCACTTAAGAGCTTAGGAGCAAGACACGACCCGGGACCCGGATCCGGCTGACCGGCGCCGAGATCCCCGGGCACCGCAGACCCTGATTTCGACGCCATGCCGAAACTGGAGACAGTGCTGATCGTCCTGCCCGCGCTGCTGCTCGCCGCTCCCGCCGGTGGGCAGCACTTCCCGGCCGACCCGGAGCTGGAGCTCATGGTCCGGTACCTGGTGGAGGACGGTGAAGCGCCCGGCGTGGTCCTGGGCGTCGTGGATCCCGACGGTTCCACGCGCGTCGTGGCCTTCGGCAATGCCAGCCCTCACTCCCTCTTCGACATCGGGTCCCTCACCATGACCTTCACCGCCACTCTCCTGGCGGACATGGCGGCCCGCGGGGAAGTCACGCTCGAGGATCCGGTCCGGCACCATCTCCCGGAGCATGTCGCAGTTCCGGCCCCGGACGGCTACGAGATGACGCTCGGCGACCTGGCGACGCACCGCTCGGGGCTGCCGGCGGCACCGATCCCGTCCCATCGGGACGTTTCGGTGGACGATCTCTACGAGCGGCTGTCCGCCGCGGAGCTGACGCGACCCGGCCGGCGCTACGAGCTCTCCCACCTCGGCTACGCCCTCCTCGGCCACGCCCTCGCCCGGTCGGCCGGCACCGATTTCGAGACCCTCCTGCGGGCCCGGGTGCTGGAGCCGCTCGGGATGACCCGAACGGGCTACGCCACGGGGGCCGCCGGGGCCGGATCGGTGGTAGCCGGCCACTCCCGCGGCCGCGAGGTTCCGGCCCGACGCGCTCCCGCCGCGCTGTGGCCCGCCACCGGCCTGTGGTCAACCGGGGACGACATGCTGCGGTTCCTTCGAGCGAACGTCGGCCGGCCCGCAACGGAGCTGGAGCGGGCCATGCGGGTGGCCCAGGAGATCCGGGTCGACCGGGGTCGGCACGACGAGGAGCTCGGTTACGGCCTCTCCTGGCGCACCCAGTCCGTGGCCGCCCAACCGCCCATCGTCACCCACGGCGGCCGGGCAGCCGGCTTCACGTCGATGATGGCCTTCGATCACCAGAAGGAGGTCGGGACGGTCGTCCTGGCCAGCGACGACCGGTTCAACGATCGGATCGGACGGGGTCTCCTGTTCTTCGATCCCGCGCCGTGGGAGGCAGTCCGGACCGAGCCCGAGCGGCTGCGACAGTGGGTGGGCACGTATCGGTCGAACGTGGGCATGTACAGGGCCAATCTTCGTCAGGGCCGTCACTTCATCCGGCTCGAAGAGGATGGCCACCTGACCTATCAGCCGAACGGGCGGGCCCGGGTGCGCCTGTACGCCCGGTCCGACAGCGTGTTCTACATGCTCCGGCTCCCCGTCACGCTCACGTTCAGCACGGATGGCGACGCCGTGGCCATGACCTTCCGGGTGGACGAGCGGGAGGAGGGCGGCCGCGGGTGGACGGCCTGGAAGGTGAGGGACCGAACGCCGCCGCCCCAGGTCGTCGCGGGCAACGCCCCCTCATGGCGCGGCTGGACGCCACGCACGTGGCTGCTGATCGGCCTGGGCGGCGTGGCGTCGGTGGCGGCGTTCGCGGTCGGGATTCGGTCCACCGCCCGACCTCGCGCCGCTCTGGCTTCGTGACCTGGCGGCGAGCGACCTGGTGCTGGGCGGTCCTGTCCTGCATCGCGTGCGACGCAGCCCCCGAGGCGCCCTCGCTCGATCTCCCCCCGCGTCCCGCCGACGCGCCCGGCGGAGAGGAGATCTATCGTGCCATGGGTGATCTGGATCTCCACGCCCGTGAGGAGCTGCTGTACCGTGAGGTCGCGCGCGGGAACGTGCCCGGCTGGCTGCGACAATTCCAGCCGGTGGAGATCCGGCACGAGATCGAGGGGCAGACGCGCACCCTGACCTTCTGGGTCACGCCCGACTACCTGGCCGTAGGGTCGGACGACGACCATTTCTACACCCCCGTATCCGGCCGGACGGCGCAGCGGCTCGCGGAGCTGACCGGGACCTCGCTTCCCACGCCGGCCATGGTCGACGCCATATGGGCCGCGGCCCGGGTTCGACTCATCCCGATCAGGATCCCGCCGGACGAGAACATGACCACGGTCCGCGTCTTCCGGCGACATGACCGGCTGGTCCAGGCGCAGCGGAGGCAACACGGAGGGACGGCCGGAACCTTCCTCGCCGGCCACAAGCTGGATCTCGTCCTGTTGTCGGCAGCGCCTCCCGATCACACGGCGCTCGGGGTGTATGGCTGGCATCACCGGGACGGCACGCCGATCCAGCCCCCGCACCCGATCGAGGACCAGACGCCGCCCCATTTCAGCATGGGCCTCAGGCTCGTCCGGTGAGCCGCCGGGAGCCTCAAGCCCCGGGCCCGCCAGCGGTAGGGACCGCCTCGACCTCCAGCTCTTCAGACCCGATGACGATCCCAAACCGCGGCAGCACCCGCCGGTGCAACACCAGGATCAGCGCGGCCGCCCCTATGGCCCCGCCGAACACCGCCAGCGTCCCGGCCAGGCTGTGCATGGTGTCCGGCGCCACCACCAGCGTGACCGCAAGCGCCAGCATGATCATCCCGCCGGTGAGCTTCAGGATCCGCCCGTGCTTCTCCTCGAATCGGCTCCGCTTCATGGTCACCACCACCGAGCCGAAAATGGCCAGCTCGATCGAAAGGTAAACCAGGAGGTAGAAGGCCAGGAGGGCCGCGAAGTAGGCCGGGGCGACGCCCTGTGAGGTGATGATGCCGGTCCACACCATGGGGAATCCGGCCGTGCACGGCAGCTCAACCAGTGTGATCCCCAGCGCCAGGACCACCGTGCCCACCAGCAGCGCAGGGACCGACCGCCCCGGGTGCATCAGGTTCCGAGTCCGCTGGAAGAACTTCGGCTTGTGCTTGTCGCTGATCGTGAACGACACGCCCTGCTTGAACCAGAAGTAGTCCTTGATGTTCACCACAGCGAAAATGAGCGCCATTCCCGCCACCACAAACGTGATCCAGGACAGATAGGCCAGGTACCGGAGCGTCCCGAACATCCCTACGATGAACAGCCCGTACGCCGTGGCCGTGACCAGAAGGAAGGACACCCCGATCAGAACGATCTTCCGGCGGGACCCCGAGTAGATCACGATCCCCAGCAGGAACGTCAGCACCCACAGCGAGCACGGGTTGAAGCCGTCAACGAAGGCAATCAGGCCCGTGAGCGCCGGGAGCGACATGCTGGCGGCGTCCACGTCGCCGAAAAAGGGGAGGGACAGCGACGTGGCCTCCGAGCCGCCCAGGCGCAGTCGGGCTTCATCCGATTCCGCCCCGGCGACCGCGTCCTCCATAGCCTGATCCTGCGCCGCCCCCTCTCCTGCGGCTGTCCCGGCCTCCGGCTCGGCCGGCGCCCCGGGCGCGAACGACTCCATCGCCTCCGCAACAGCCGGCTCCGGTGGCGTCGGCTCCGCCGGCGGCGCAGGTTCCACGGCCGGCGAGGCCACCTGCGGAGCGGCCGG
>CAYXJH010000292.1:0-4608 GCA_964465415.1 uncultured Gemmatimonadaceae bacterium | reverse complement strand
CCGCCGGATGTTGTTCTCCATGACGGCGTAGAACACGCCGAACAGCGCCATGATCACGCCGGCCCACATCAGCAGCTCGAGGCCCGGGAATCCCCGGACCAGGGCGTAGACCGCGCTCTTCGTCGTGAATGCGCTGAGGAACACAGTGCCGAAGATGCTGGCCTCCGGATAGGCGTCGGAGAGCCAGGCATGGAGCGGCGGGACCGCCGCGTTGGTCACCATCCCCGCCAGGACCAGCCATGAGGCGGTGGTGCCGGTGGGCAGGACCTCGAAGGTCGTGACCCCATCCGCCAGCAGCATGAGGATGCCGGTGAGCATCACCATCGCCCCAGCCAGGTGGAAGATGAGGTACCGGAACCCGGCATCCCACGACTTCCGGGCGTTGCCGAACCAGATCAGGAAGAGCGACGCGACGGTGAGCCACTCCCAGAAGAAGTAGAGGGTGAGGAGATCCCCCGCCAGCACCACCCCGGTCCCGCCGCCGGCCAGCACCAGCGACATGGCCTTCGGGCCACGCCCGGTGTCCTGCCACGCGTATACGCCGGCCATCAGGGCGTAGAGGATGAACGCGGTGGCGAACACGATGGAGAGGCCATCGGCTCGGAGCAGAATCCAGTCGTGGCCGAGGGCGTTGAGCGTGAAGACCGCCCCTTCGGGAATCAAGATCAGGTTCGCCAGGGCGATGGCGGGCGCGACCAGCGACAGCAGCCGGCGAGCGGCTATGCCGACCCATGGCACGACCAGCGCCGCGACCGCGAACGGGAGGACCGGGTGGAGCAGCAGGCTAGTCATCCACATCCGGCCGCTGCAGGAACCAGGCGCCCAGCGTCTTGCTGAGAAGGACGATCAGGATGGCGAAGATGAGGCCGATGGCGGCCGAGTACCCCGGCATGTGGTGCCACGGAAAGACCGGGTCGTGATAGGGGAAGAACAGCGCTTCCGCCAGCACCAGGACCACCAGGAGCGCCACCAGCACGGCCGTCACACGAAGATCCTTCATCCGTTCCCTCATGGCGCGCCTCCGAAGACCCGGGCCGCGATATCGGCGGCAACGTCGTACTGCATGCCGAACGCCTGCGGGATCACGCCGAAGACCACGACGAGCACCGCCGTCACCAGCAGCGGAACGAGCAGGGCGGGGCGCGCCTCGGCCCGCCGGGCCCGTGGCACCCCCGGTCCTCGCCCGCCCACCCCTTTCGTGCCCGGGAAGAACGCGATCCGGACGATGGGCAACAGGTAGGTCGCCGTGAGCAGGGACGCGCCGAGCATCACGGCGAGGGACACCATGTCGCCCGCTTCGATGGCGCCGCGCGCCAGGAAGAACTTGCTGATGAACCCGCTCATGCCCGGGATGCCTATGAGGCCGAGCGACCCGATGGTGAAGGCGCCGAACGTCCAGGGCATGCGGTGGCCCAGGCCGGTCAGCTCGCTCACGTTCTCCCGCTTGGTGGTGGCGTAGATGGCGCCCGCGCAGAAGAAGAGGGTGATCTTGGCCACGCCGTGGTTCACCATGTGGAGCGTGGACCCGATGGTCGCGAACGGCGAGACGAGTGCGGCGCCCAGGACGATGTAGGACAGGTGGACGACGGTGGAGTACGCGAGGCGTCGCTTCAGGTTGTCCTGGCGGACGGCGATCAGCGACCCGATGACGATGGTGGCGGCGGCGAGGCCGGCCAGGACCTGGGGGCCCGCGAACCCGGCCAGGCTCACCGGCCCGAAGATGAACCCGAGGACCCGGATCATCCCGAATACCCCCGCCTTCACGACCGCGACGGCGTGGAGGAGGGCGCTTACCGGGGTCGGCGCGACCATCGCCGCGGGCAGCCAGGCGTGCAGTGGCATGACCGCCGACTTCACGGCCACGCCCGTGACGAACAGGACGAAGAGTACGATGAGGGTCCCGGTCGGCGCCTGGTCCAGGAACCCGCCGGGCGCGAAGTCCAGGGTACCGACCACCTGCCAGGCCCAGACGGTCGCGGTTAGAAAAGCTATACCACCGCCCAGGGAGAACAGGAGGTAGCGACGGCCGGCCGCGAACGCGCGAGCGGTCTCGTTGTGCACCACCAGAGGGTAGGTCGCAAGGGTAAGCGCCTCGTAGAACAGGAAGAACGTGAGGACGTTACCCGCGAACGCCACGCCCATGGCCGCGCCGATGGAGGCCGCGAACGAGGCGAAATACCGGGGTCGGTTGACCAGCGACGTCGCCCGGGCGTACCCGCCAGAGTACACCGCCGTCACGATCCACAGCATGGACGCCAGGAGCCCGAACACCAGGCCGAGCCCGTCGACACGGAGCAGGAGGTCGAGGCCGGGCACGAGCGGAACCGCCACGAGCTCGACGACCTCCCCGGCGTGAACCCGCGGGGCCAGAAGCGCGGTGGACGCCGCGGTGATCAGCGCCGCGCCGTAGCCCCAGGCTTCCGCCAGTCGGGGTCGGGTCACCAGGATGAGGAAGGCGGCGACGAACGGCGCGGAGACGGCCAGGGCGACCAGCAGGCCGGGATCCGGGCTCACGGTATTACCCCCGGCAGGGCTGGCGCGATGAACACCCGCACCAGCCACTCATTGCCGACGCCCAGCACGATGATGCCCGCGGCCAGGATGGCGCACGCCAGGATCAGTCCCGCGCCCCCCTCCCGGACGTCGGTGCCCGCGGCGGGGGGGGCGAAGAAGAGTGGCTCCAGGATCCGGAACGCGTAGCCCACGCTGGCGAGGCTGCCCACCGCCAGGGCGGCGACGAACACCCAGCGCGCGCCCTCAACGGCGCCGCTGAGGACGTACCATTTGCCGAAGAATCCGGACAGGGGCGGGATCCCGACGAGTGAGAGGGCGGCGATCACCACCACGGCCATGGACCAGGGCGCGCGCCCACGCAGTCGACCCAGGTCGCTCACCGCCCGCACGTCGAATCGGACCAGCGCCATCCCCGCCACCAGGAACAGAGCGCCCTTCATGAGCGCGTCGTTGGCGATGTGCATGACCGCGCCGGTCATCGCCGTGGCGTTCGCCAGCCCCGCCCCCAGTGCCACCACGCCCATCTGGCCCACGCTCGAATACGCGAGGAGCCGTCGCAGGTCTGTCTGAATGAAGGCCAGCACGCCGCCCAGCACCACGGCGGCCGCGCCCGCCCAGGCGACCACTTCCAGCAGCATGTCGTCCACCAGGAGCGCGCCGCCGGCGAAGACCCAGAACAGGATCCGCAGGAGCGCGTAGGCCGAGACCTTGGTGACGAGCGGCGCCATGAGCGCTGCGGCCGCGACCGGCGCGCGGGCGTACGCGGCAGGCATCCAGACGTGGAATGGGAAGAGTCCCATCTTCGTGCCCAGCCCCGCAACCATGAGCAGCCCGCCCACCAGGATGAGTCGCTGGTCGGCGTCGGCCATGAGCGTGGCGACGTGGGCCATGTTCAGCGATCCGGTCGCGGCATACACGAACCCGACGCCGATCAGGTAGAGGGATGCGCCCAGGCTCCCGATGACCAGGTAGTTCAGCGCTGCGCGGGGCGCACCGCGTCCGCCCGCCGCAACGAGCGCGTACGCCGACAGGCTGGCGAGCTCGATCTGAACGAACAGATTGAACAGGTCGCCGGTGATCGTAATGCCCATCAGCCCGCTCATCAGGAGCAGAACCGACGAGTAGTAGACGAGCTGCCGCCGCGGCAGCTGCGCGTTGGCATGTTCGACCGCGCCCGCCACTACGATTAGCGCCACCACCGCGATCACGGCCCCGATGAAGGCGCTCAGCGGATCCAGCAGCACCTCGATCCCTATGGGCGGCGGCCACCCGCCCAGGTGCGTGTGGAGCGTCCCGTCGGCCAGCACACGGATCAGCGCCACCACGCTCAATGCCGCGGTGGCGGCCAGCGCGCCGACGGTGATCCAGCGGGCGGCGTTCGCCACGAACCAGCCGACGATGGCGGCGATCATCGCGGACAGGAACGGGATCAGGAACAGCAGGATCGGGATATTCGACTCCATCACCGCTCCTCGCCCACGCCCGCCCGCTCCTCGATGGTGCCGGCCTCGGCCTGGATCCGGCGGAGGATGGCGATGGCGACCCCGATGATGGCCACCCCGACCACGATGGCCGTCAGCATCATGGCGTGGGGCAGGGGATTGTGCAGCGCGTGCTCCCCATCGGCGATCGGCACGGTTGCACCGGCTCGATAGCTGAGCGCGATGAAAAAGAGGATCGCCGCCGTCTGGAACAGGTACAGCCCGACCACCGCCTTCAGCAGATTGCGATGGGACGTCATGAGGTAGATCCCCACCACCGCCAGCAGGACGAACAGCAGGTAGGGCGCCCGGGCGACGAGATCCTCGATCACGGCTCGTCCCCTCCCAGCTCGCCGGACAGCGCGTAGAAGATCGACAGCATGGCGCCGGCTACCGCCAGGGTGACACCGACTTCAATGAGGAGGATCGCCAGCGAGCGACGGGCCGCCACGTCGTCGCCCAGTGGCACCAGCACGGCGTAATCCAGCATGGGCTGGCCGAACAGGATTGCGATGGCCCCAATGCCCGCGAAGATCAACACGCCCACCGCCGTGAGCACGCCGGCGCCGCCGGCCGCGAGCGCGAGGCGGCCGGACGCGCGGCCCAGAGCGAG
>CAYXJH010000291.1:0-4627 GCA_964465415.1 uncultured Gemmatimonadaceae bacterium | reverse complement strand
CATGCCGTTGCTGATCTCGCCCCGGATCTTGGCGCGCCGAAGCTTGAGGCCTCCCGGCAAGGTCGCCCCGGCCGGCGCGAACGGGTAGAGGGCACCCTCGATCACCTCGGGCGCGCCACAGACGACCTGGATCGCGTCGCCCGTTCCCGGATCCACGTCGCACAACGAGAGACGGTCGGCGTTCGGGTGGGGCACGGACCGGAGGACACGCGCCACAACCACGTCGTCGAGCCCGGCGCCCGGCCGGACCAGCTCCTCGACCGGCGCGCCCAGCATCCCGAGTCTCTCCGCCAACCTCTCCGGGTCGTCGTGGATCCCGGGCGCCAGCTCCCTGAGCCAACGGTAGCTGACGTTCATGCGAACTGCTCCAGGAACCGGGTGTCGCCCTCGTAGAGCATCCGTATGTCCGGCACGCCGAACACGTTCATGGCGATCCGGCCCGGTCCCATGCCGAACGCGAAGCCGGTGTACCGCTCCGGATCATAGCCCACCGCCTCGAACACCGCCGGGTCCACCATGCCGGCGCCCATGATCTCGAGCCAGCGCGTACCCTTGCACGTGCTGCACCCAGCGGCGCAGAACGGGCACGTCACGTCCACCTCGGCGCTGGGCTCGGTGAACGGGAAATACGATGGGCGGAAGCGCGTACGCGTATCCCCCCCGAACAGCCGTCGGGCGAACTCGCTCAGCGTAGCCTTGAGATCCACCATGCTGATCCCCTCATCGACCACCAGGCCCTCGATCTGCTCGAACGCGGGGGCGTGGGACGGATCCCACGGATCGCGGCGATAGACCAGGCCGGGCGCCAGGATCCGGATCGGCGGCGCGTGCTCCCGCATGGTCCGGATCTGGACGGGCGACGTATGGCTTCGCAGAAGGATACCGTCCGCCAGGTAGAACGTGTCGCTGGTCGCCGCGGCGGGGTGGTCGAGCGGCGTGTTCAGCGCTTCGAAGTTGTGCCAGTCGGTCTCGGCCTCCGGACCGCGGACCCGCACGAAGCCCATCTGCCGGAAGATGGCCCCGATCTCGTCGATGACCTGGGTGATCGGGTGACGCCCCCCGCGCCAGCGACGCCGTCCGGGTAGGGTCAGGTCGGGACCCGCCTCGACGCCGGAGGACTCGGCGAGCTGCGAGGCCCGCTCGTCCAGCAACGCTCCCACCACCTCCTTCACCTCGTTCGCACGCTTGCCAACCGCCGGCCGGGCTTCCGTGGACAGCTCGCCCAGGCGACGCAGCACCGCCGTCAAGCGCCCTTCCTTCCGGCCGAGCAACGTGATGCGGAGGGCGTCCAGCTCCTCCGCGCTGCCCGTCGCGCCCACGCGCGCACGAGCGTCACGCTCGAGCTCGTCCAGCTCACGAATCAGATCAGTCGCCATAGCGCGTCCCGGAAAAACGATTCGCCCCCCGGCCCATCCTGCGGGCCGAGGGGCGAAGGTGTCGCCTCTGAGCGAGGCCCGCAACTAGTCGAGCTTGGCCTTGGCCTGCGCCACCAGCGCGCCAAACGCCTCCGGCTCCCGGACGGCGAGGTCGGCCAGAACCTTCCGGTTCACTTCCACGCCGGCCAGCTTCAGGCCGTTCATGAACCGGCTGTAGCTCAGGTCGTGCTGCCGCGCCGCCGCGTTGATCCGTGTGATCCACAGTCGACGGAACTCTCGCTTCCGGTTCTTCCTGTCCCGGTACGAGTACTGCCAGCCACGCTCCACCGCGTTCTTCGCGATCCGCCACAGCTTCGAGCGGCCGCCGTAATAGCCGCGGGCCGCCCGCAGGTACTTCTTCTTCTTGCGATGGCGTGCCACCGCACTCGTCGCTCTCGGCATCTCTCTACCCCTGCAACAGGCGCTTCATCCGCTTCTCATCCGCCTTCGACACCAGCGCGGCCCGCCGCAGCTGCCGCTTCCGCTTCGGCGACTTCTTCGTCAGGATATGGCGGCGATTCTGCTTGCCACGCTTCAGACGGCCCGTCGCCGTCTTCCTGAAGCGCTTCGCCGCACTCCGGTTCGTCTTCATCTTCGGCATACTTCCCCCTCTCGCATTACTTCCGGGGCGCAAGGACCATGATCATGTTTCGTCCCTCGAGCACCGGATTGCTCTCGACCTTGGCTACGTCTTCCAGCTCGCCGGCCACCCGGCTCAGAACCTCGCGACCCAGCTCCGGATGCGCGACCTGCCGGCCCCGGAACATCATCGTCGCCTTCACCTTGTTCCCCTCCTCCAGGAAGCGCCGTGCATGCCGCAGCTTGAACTCGAGGTCATGCTCCTCGATGCCCGGCCTGAACTTCACTTCCTTGAGGTGTACGTTGTGCTGCTTCTTCTTCGCTTGTCGGGCCTTACGGGCCTGCTCGTACTTGAACTTGCCGTAGTCCATGATCCGGACCACCGGCGGCCTCGAGTTGGGCGCCACCTCCACGAGGTCCAGTCCCTTCGCTTCGGCCGTCTCGATCGCCTCATCGACCGGCATGATCCCGAGCTGTTCACCATCGTCACCGATCACACGGACCGGGCTGATCCGGATCTGGCGATTGATGCGAACCCGCTTTTCTGTAGCTATCGCTTCTTCTCCTCTGACAAGCGAAAAAAAAGACCCGCACTGTGCGGGTCCGACGGTCTACACACGTTGACGCTTGCGTGTCCATCGAACCCGGCGGTACCGCTCTGCGGACCGGTTGGGTGGGGGGCCCGCCCCGTCGGGGGACTCCCACTTTTCTGGAAACATCCAGGCGGGAAGATACACGTTGCGGGAAGGGAGGTCAACGGGCCGACCTGGCGGGTCTGCGAGCATGGCAAGCCAGCCCTCAGCCCCTCGCCGCTACCTCCGTCACCACACCCGAAACGAACGCCCCGCGCTCCATCACGTCCTGCTTCCGGCCGGCCCCCCGTTTCCGGATGGCGACGGTGCCGGCCTCGACCTCGCGGGCGCCGATCACGGCCATGTAGGGGACCTTGTGGGTCTCGGCATCGCGGATCCGGTAGCCCAGGGTCTCGGAACGGTCGTCGAGGTGGGCGCGGATGCCGTGCTCCCGCAGCGACGTTGTGAATGCGGCGGCATCGGGCGCCTGATCGTCGGTGATGGGAAGGACGCGCACCTGCTCCGGCGCCAGCCACAGCGGGAACGCGCCAGCGAAGTGCTCGATGAGGATGGCGATGAACCGTTCGAACGACCCGAAGATGGCGCGGTGGATGACCACCGGACGGTGTTCGGCGTTGTCCTCGCCGGTAAAGCGGAGGTCGAACCGCTCGGGCGCGGCATAATCGAGCTGGATGGTCCCCAGCTGCCAGTCACGACCCAGCGCGTCCACAACGTCGAAGTCGATCTTGGGGCCGTAGAACGCGCCGTCGCCCTCCTTGATCTCGTACGGCATGTCCAGGCGCTCGAGGGCGTCGCGGAGGTTCGCTTCGGCCCGGTCCCACATGGCGTCGTCGCCGATCCGCTGTTCTGGGCGGGTCGCGAACCGGGCGGTGTACGCCAGGCCCAGGTTGCCGTAGAAGTAGTCGATCAGCTCGACCATGCGACGGACCTCGTCCGGAATCTGGTGCTCGGCCAGGTAGACGTGGGCGTCGTCCTGCTGGAACTGCCGCACGCGCGTGAGGCCGCCCAGCGCGCCGGAGACCTCGTTCCGACCGAGCACGTCCTGCGTGGCCAGGCGCAGCGGAAGCTCCCGGTAGGAGCGGTGCCGGGCGGCGAACATCAGGTGGTGGGAGGGGCAGTTCATTGGCTTGATGCCGAACTCCGGCTCACCCGTCTCCCGATCCAGTACCAGGAACATGTTGTCCTGGTACTTCCCCCAATGCCCGGAAAGCTCCCAGAGCGCACGGTTGTACAGGAGGGGCGTCTTCACCTGCTGATAGCCGTTGCGCGACAGGACCTCCCGCATCCAGTCCACCAGCTCCTGGAAGATCGTGGTGCCGCGGTCCGTCCAGAACGGCGCGCCGGGCGACCATGGGTGGAACATGAACAGGTCCAGCTCCTTGCCCAGCTTCCGGTGATCACGGCGCTTCGCCTCCTCGAGGCGCGTCAGGTGCTGCTGGAGGTCGTCTTCCGCGAAGAAGGCCGTGCCGTAGATCCGCTGCAGCATCTGCCGTCGTTCGTCCCCGCGCCAGTACGCCCCGGCGGTGGACAGGAGCTTGAAGTGCTGCACGTGGCCGGTGGTGGGCACGTGCGGACCCCGGCAGAGATCCAGGAACGGTCCGTTTCGGTAGACCGTGATGACCTCGTCGTCGCCCAGCTCCTCGAGCCGCTCGAGCTTGAGGGGGTCGTCCGCGAAGAGGGAGCGCGCCTCCTCCCGGGTGACGACCCTGCGTTCGAACGGGTCGTCGCTCCGGCTCACCTCGCCCATCACCTCCTCGATGCGCTGGAGTTCTTCCGGCGTGAACGGGCTATCCACGTCGAAGTCGTAATAGAACCCCTGCTCGATGGCCGGTCCGAACCCGATCCCCGCACCGGGGCGTACACGGCGCACGGCCGTGGCCAGGACATGGGCAGCGGAGTGGCGCAGCACCTGGAGCGCGTCCGGGTCCTTGCGTGTGAGGATCTGGACCGTGGCGTCCTGCTCTATGGGGCGGGACAGCTCCACGATCTCGCCGTCCACCCTCGCCGCCACGGCCGCCCGCGCGAGGCCGGGTCCGATCC
>CAYXJH010000290.1:0-4639 GCA_964465415.1 uncultured Gemmatimonadaceae bacterium | reverse complement strand
ATGGACCGGTCCCGGTCGATGACGTCGGGGTCGGCGTCCAGGTCGTCGAAGGCGCGGGCCAGGAGGCCGACCTGGTGGCGGCTGACCTCCCGTAGCAGCGCGGGCGTCAGCCCCCGGTCCTGGAAGAACCGGAAGACCTCGGCACCACGGTAGTGACTGGTCGGATCGTAGGTCGCGCCGGCGAAGCGGGCGGCGTCATCGCCGTAGGTGACCCGGCCGGTGCCGTCCTGCTCGGCCAGGGTTGCGAACTCGGCGAACCAGCCGGTGAGGACGGGCCGGAGCGCGCACCCCGGCGGGACGCGCAGGAAGGCGTTCCCCTCGCCCAGCTGGCAGTACTTGTAGCCGCCGCCGGTGATGAACGCGTCGTCGAGGCCGAGCCCGGCCACGGAGAAGGGGACCGCGTTGAGGTGATGGTAGGTGTCGACCAGGAGGTGGGCCCCGTCGCGGCGGCAGGCTTCGGCCAGGGCGTCCAGCCCGGGGACGATGTGTGCGTTCAGGAAGAGGACGGAGGAGACCAGGGCGGCGGCGGTGCGCCGGTCCACGGCCCGGGCCATCCGGTCGGCCAGCGAGTCGGCGGGCATGGCCGGGACCTTCACGACCTCGATGCCCTCCTCGGCGAGGCGGTCGAGGAGTCGGCGGATGGTGTGGAACTCGCCGTCCGACGTGACGAGCCGGGGCCGGTCGGCCAGCGGGAGGGCGGAGAGGAAGCGGCTGACCAGCTCGAACGTGTTCTGGCCCAGGGCGATCTCCGCGGCCGGCTCGTCCATGAGCCGGGCGTAGCCGCGGCGCACCGCGTCCGCCTCGTGGAAGGCCCGCTCCCACTTGTCGTCCACCAGCTCCGCCGCGTCCTCCCACGCCCGCTGTTGCGCCGCGAACGCCCGGTCCGGCCACGCCTGGTGCGAGTGCCCGGTCAGCAGCAGCCGCCCCCCCACGTCGAACCGCGAATAGTCCGACGCCAGCACATTCCCCTCCCCCAGTATCTCCCCCAGCTCCAAGCTCACCCCCTAAGCGTTGCTGTTGTGCCTTTGTGGTGTTGTGGTCTTGTGCTCTGCTAAAGTTCGGTCCGGATCGCCCAGAGGTCCGGGAACGCGGCCCGGAACAGCGTCTTCCGCAGGTACTCGGCACCGGCGCTCCCGCCCGTCCCTATCTTCGCGCCGATCGTCCGCTCCACCATCTTCACGTGACGGTAGCGCCACTCCTGGACGCCCTCGTCCAGGTCCACCAGCCGCTCGGCCAGCGCCACCATGGCCGGGTCGGTTCGGTAGATGTGGATGAGCAGCTCTTGCAGCTCCGGCGACTCACCCACCGGCTCCCGCACGTCCCGCCCCAGGTCCCCGGCGGGCACCGGGTAGCCGGCGCCATGGAGGAAGTGGAGGAAGGAGTCCCAGACCGACGGCCGCGCGTACAGCTCCTCGAGCATGCCACGCCCTGAGCTCCCCTCGTCGTAGTGATCCACCGCGCTCCGCCGCTTGGACCCCAGCATGAACTCCAGCGCCCGGAACTGGTGGGACTGGAAGCCGCTGCCCGTCTCGAGGCGGTCCCGGAAGGTGAGGAACTCCAGCGGCGTCATGGTCTCCAGGACATCGAGCTGGGCGACCAGGACCTTGAGGATGGTGAGGATCCGCTTGAGCGTGTGCTGGGCCCGGACCGCGTCGCCCGTCTCCAGCAGCGCCTGGAGCCGGCGGAGCTCGTGCAGGATCTCCTTGAACCAGAGCTCGTAGACCTGGTGGACGATGATGAAGAGCATCTCGTCGTGCTCGGGCCCGTCCGAGACCGGGGTCTGGAGGTTTAGGAGCTCGTCGAGGCGGAGGTAGCTGCCGTAGGTCAGGGGCATGGGCGTCGCCAGGCCGGGGTCCGGCCGTTCAGGTGAAGCGCGGGGTGTAACGGTCCAGGCTCGAGTACTGTGGCGGCCAGGGGAGGGGGTGCTCCATCTCGTACGCCGCGTGCCGCGTCCAGTACGGGTCCCAGAGGTGCGCCCGGGCCATGAGCACCAGGTCCGCCCGGCCCGCGGCCAGGATCGTGTTCACGTCGGTGAACGACGAGATGTTGCCCACCGCCATGGTGGGCATGCCCGCCTCGTGCCGGATCCGGTCGCTGAACGGCGTCTGGTACTGGCGACCGTACACCGGCCGCTGGTCCGCCACCGTCTGCCCGGCCGACACGTCCATGATGTCGCAGCCGTGGGCGCGGAACAACCGGGCGATCTCCACCGCCTCGCCCGAGTCCACACCGCCCGGCTTCCAGTCCACGGCGGAGATCCGGACCGACATGGGCTTGTGCGCCGGCCAGACGGCCCGGACCGCGTCGAACACCCGGAGCGGGTAGCGCATCCGGTTCTCCAGCGACCCGCCGTACGCGTCGTCCCGCTCATTCGTGAGCGGCGAGATGAAGCTGGCCAGCAGGTAGCCGTGGGCGCAATGCAGCTCGAGCCAGTCGAACCCCGCCGCCTCCGCCAGCTCGGCCGCGCGCACGTAATGGCCCAGCGTCTCCTCCATGTCCGCCGCGTCCATGGCGCGGGGGACCGGACTGTGGGGGAAGTAGGGGATCGGCGACGCCGCCACGATCGGCCAGCCGCCCGCCGCCAGCGGCTCGCAGTCCCCCTCCCACGAGAGCCGCGTCGAGCCCTTCCGCCCGGCGTGCCCCAGCTGCACCCCGATCTTCGCCCCGCTGTGCCCGTGCACGAAGTCCACGATCCGCCGCCACCCGTCCACGTGCTCCGCCCGGTACAGACCCGTGCACCCCGGCGAGATCCGGGCTTCCGGCGAGATGTTCGTCATCTCCGCCATCACCAGCCCCGCGCCCCCGATCGCCCGGCTGCCCAGGTGCACCAGGTGCCAGTCGCTCGGCATCCCGTCGTCCGCGCAGTACTGGCACATGGGCGACACGACGACCCGGTTCTCGAGTACGAGGTCCCGGACGCGGTACGGCGTGAACAACGGCACGACCGACTTCGACTTCGACTTCGACTTCGACCCCACCCCGCCGTGCGAAGTCGAAGTCGAAGTCGAAGTCGATGTCGTCGTCGTCGTCGCGAACCATGCGTCCACGGCGTGCACGAACGCCGGGTCCCGGACCTTCAGGTTGTCGTGCGTCACGCGCAGGGACCGGGTCAGGAGATTGAACGCGAACTGGATCGGCTCCATCCCCATGTACCGCTCCGTCTCCTCGAACCACTGCATGCTGACCTGCGCCGCCCGCTGCGTGCTCTCCACCACCGGCCGGCGCTCCGCCTCGTAGGCTTCCAGCGCCACGTCGATGGCCGTGGGGTTCGCCGGGTCCGCCGGGTCCGCCGCCAGCGCCGCCGCCAGCGCGATGGCGTCCTCCATGGCCAGCTTGGTGCCCGAGCCGATGGAGAAGTGGGCGGTGTGGGCCGCGTCGCCGATCAGGACCAGCGGGACCCGCCGCCCCCCCACCTCCAGGGCGTGGCGCCAGCGCTCGTTCCGGACCGTGACGAACCGCCGCCAGTGGGATCGGTTCGGGATCAGGAGGTGGCCGTCCAGCTCCTCGGCGAACAGCGCCTCGCAGAACGCGACGGTCCCCGCCTCGTCCTCCGCCGCCAGCCCCGTCCGCCGCCAGGTTTCCTCCGTGCACTCCACGATGAATGTGGCCTGGCCGGCCCCCGCCCCGACGCCAGCGCCGCCCCCGTCGCCGCTCCCGCTCCCACATCGCTCGTACTGGTAGGCGTGCACCCGCCAGAGCCCGTGCTCGTCCGCCTTGAAGTGGAAGGTGAACGCGGGGAACGGCCGGGTCGTGCCCAGCCACACGAACCGGTTGGGCCGGACGTCCAGCGTCGGGCGGAACACGTCCTCGTACAGCGCCCGCGTGCCGCTGTTGATCCCGTCCGATGCCACGACCAGGTCCGCGTCCGCCAGCATCGCCGGGTCCGTCACCTCGCAGCCGAAGCGCACGTCCGCGCCCAGCTCCGTTGCCCTGTCCGCCAGGATCTCCAGGAGCGCCGCCCGGGACAGCCCGCTGAACCCGTGCCCCGTCGACGTGGTCAGCCCGCCACGGTAGTGGATGTCGATGTCGTCCCAGTGGTGGAACCGGGCCTCCATGGCCGCGTACGTCGCCGGGTCCGCCGCCGCCAGGTTGTCCCCCGTGGCGTCCGAGAAGACGACGCCGAACCCGAACGGGTCGTCCATCCGGTTCCGCTCGAGCACCACCACCTCGTGCGTCGGATCCGCCCGCAACAGCTGGATCGCCAGATAAAGCCCCCCCGGCCCTCCCCCGATGCAGCAGACCCTCATGACTCCGAACCAGCCCCGGGCGCGGTGTTCGAAGTCGAAGTCGAAGTCGATGTCGATGTCGATGCCTCAGCGATCAGCACTCCCGCGATCACCAGCGACTGGATCTCCGTCGTCCCCTCGTAGATCCGGAGCGCCCGCACCGACCGGTAGAGCCGGTCCACCGGATGGTCCGCCAGGACGCCGCGCCCGCCCAGGACCTGGACCGCGTCATCGATCACCCGCTGCGCCGCCTCCGTGGCGTACGACTTCGCCATGGCCGCCTCCAGCGTGATCCGCTCCGCCCCCATGTCCAGCTCCCACGCCGCCCGGTAGGTCAGCAGCCGCGCCGCCGTCAGCTCCGTGGCCATGCGCGCCAGCTTCTCCTTCACCAGCTGGAAGTCGGCCAGCCGCTG
>CAYXJH010000289.1:0-4654 GCA_964465415.1 uncultured Gemmatimonadaceae bacterium | reverse complement strand
GGGCCGGCGCTCTGGGGTTCGGTCCCCACCCCGGACGCCGCGCGGGCGGAGGTGCGCGCCCAGGCGGAGGCGGGCTACGACCTGCTGAAGATGGGGGAGGGCATCGAGCCGGCGGTCTACGACGCGCTGATGGCGAGCGCCCGGGAGGCGAGGATGCCTGTTGCCGGCCACGTCCCGGACGCGGTGGGCCTGTTCCGCGCGCTGGAGGCGGGCCAGGTCACCATCGATCACCTGGACAACTACGTCGAGGAGCTGGTCCCCGCCGCGGACCGCGAGGGCATCCCCGCGCTGTGGGGCGTCGCCCGGGTGGCGGACCGGGCGGACGAGTCGCGCATCCCGGCGCTCGTCTCGGCGACGCGCGAAGCCGGCACGGCGGTCGTCCCCACCATGGTCCTGTGGGAGGTCTTCTTCGGCGATCGCTCGGGCGCCGAGCTGCGAAGGGAGCGTGGCGAGACGCGCTACATGCCACCCGGGCTCGTGGACAACTGGGAGGGCGCCGTGGACACCCGCAGGGCCGGGATGGCCGACCACGCCGACGGCGCCAGTCGCGTGGTCGAGCTGCGCCGCCAGATCATGCAGGCCCTGCACGAGGGCGGGGTCACCATCCTCCAGGGAACCGATTCGCCGCAGCTGTTCAGCGTGCCCGGCTTCGCCACGCAGCGGGAGATGGAGCACTGGGTCGGCCTGGGGATGACGCCCTACGAGGTGCTCCAGACCGGGACCTGGAACGTCGCCGAACACCTGGGCGAGCTGGACGAGGCTGGCACCATCGCCGCGGGGAAGCGCGCCGACCTCGTGCTCCTTGACGCGAACCCGCTCGCCGACATCCGCAACGCCGCGCGCCGGGTCGGCGTGATCGTGGACGGACGGTGGCTGCCCCAGGACGAGATCCAGCGTCGACTCGAGTCGATCGCGGCCAGGCACGCCGTAACCGGCGGGGGACGGTAGCGGCGCACATCCGCGCACCGCTGCGAAGTCCGCGTGAGCCTCCTTCGCCCTCGACCTGGGCTTCACAGCAAAGACGTGAGGCTGCCCAGCCAGCAACTCCCACTCGCGCCCGAGCGTGATCGCACGGCGTAGGTGATCGGGTCCAGTGGTACGACGTCGAAGGGAGGGCCCGTACGGGTCGGCCAGCAACCGCTGCGCCTGCCAGCCGAGCACCACACGATGGCGACGACATGATCCCGGACCGAAGCCTCGCACGTATTGTCTACTCAGAGGCGAGCCACGGACCAGGAGGCAGGGAATGCGGGTGAGATCCAGCTCTTCGGCGCGGGTCGCTCTGGGCGTTCTCGCGGCTGGCGTCACGGCGGCCGCCGTCGCCTGTGGCAACGGCTCAGGCCCGACGAGCAGCGCCACGGTGGCCCTCCGACTCGAGCTCCCCGACTCCGCGACGGTAGGACAGCCGTTCCAGCTGACGGTCACCGCCCACGGCCGCGATCCCAGCACTCCGTTGGCAAGCTTCTCCGAACGCGTGCAACTCGCCGTGTCGAGTGGCACGATCACGCCGTCGGCCGTTCAGTTATCCGCTGGCGAGGGCAGCGTGCAGGCGCAGATCGCCAACGCGGAAGGGGACGTGACGGTGACCGCCACATACGGGTCCGTACAGGCCGCTGCGGTGCTCCCAATCAATGCTTGTCGCGTCCAGCCAAGCGGACTTGGCCTGTACAGTCAGGCGCATGTGGATGCCGCGGCCGGGATCTGCGAGGTCGAAGGCCTGGTGCTGATCCAGGATCGGGAAGAAGGCGATCCGATCCTCTCCCTGGCCCCGCTCACCAGTCTGCGACGGGCGGACTTGCTCTGGGTCCACGGCACCACGCACCTCGCGGACCTGACCGGCCTCACCAACCTGTTGGTGGGCGGCGTGTCGATCAGTGAAAACGCGAGGCTCGCCAATCTCCACGACCTGGCCGTTGCAACGCCGGGCAGCGCCGGCATCGACATGGCCACCGTGCTCGTGGCCAACAACCCCGTCCTGGGCCACATCGCGTCCCTGGCATACCTCCTGGAGTCGAACGAAGTCACGGGGGGCGTGCACATAGCGAACAACCCGGCGCTCGCGAGTCTGACCGGCCTGGAACGGATCCGGATAATCGGGGGGAATCTGGTGGTTCGGGACAACGGCTCGCTACTGTCGCTCGATGGGCTCGCCGGGCTGGAGGAGGTGGAGTACATCGAAGTGTCCGGCAACGGAATCGAGCACATCGACCTCCGCGGGTTGCGGAAGATCCGGGGCGACGTCGACATCATTCGCAACTTCGACCTCGAGACGATCCGGCTGGGCACGAATTCCGTGGGTGAGGCCCTCCTCGGAGGAATCAATATCCAGCAGAACCGCGCCGTCGAGGCGATCGAGATCAGCGTCTCCAATGGCAAGCCGCACCTCCGGATCACGGACGAAACGGCTCTCACCCGTTTGAACGTGCAGGTCGGGAGCCGCGAGGCAGACGTCGTGGCCATCAACGGCATCGACGGCACGGGGCTGACGACGATCGAGGCATTCGACATCATCTCGGCCGGAACCCTCTGGATCTCGAACAATACCAACCTTTCCGACATCGGTGCTTTCCAGAACCTCGCGTCGGTGGTCAACGATCTCAGGATCCTGAACAACCCCGTGCTCTGCGTGCCGAGCTGGGCGAGCAGCGTCTCCGTGGGAGGTAGCCGGGTGATGACGGGGAACAGGACGGACTGCGACGATTAGAACGGCCCCCTCGCCACGATCCGGCCACCATGGCCCGCGACCCGATCCTCGCGCCCCTCAAGCGGGATCGGGTCCAGGCCGGGCAGTAGCGCTGCGCCAGCGTCGCGACGAACGCCGGGCCAGCCGGCCATCCGTTACTACGGCGACAGGTCCAGCGCCTCCACGATCCGGGTGTAGGGGATCTTCGCGTCGTCATTGACGTCCCGGACCAGGTCCGAGGAGTCAGCCTCGAACAGGCACATGCACCGCGCCTCGCCTGGCACGAAGGTGCTCCTGATGTAGCGGACCTTCGCCCCGGCCTCAGAGTGGCGACGGCTGGTCTCGATGGCGGCCTGCTGTGCGGCGGCCAGCGCCTCGTGCGTCACGCCGGGCAGATCCCGGTCGACCATGTAAACGGGCATGGCGGTTCTCCTTTTTTGAAAAGGTGATGGGCGGGCTCACTCTGCTGCGCTACAGAGGCGGCCGTGGTACTCCAGGACGATTTCGTTGGCGACGAAATCCACGGTGCCGTGGCTGCGGAGCCAGCCGCTCGCACCCGCGAAGGCTCCGCTTCCCCCGACCACCTCGAGGCGGTTGTTGAACCGGTACACGCCGGGCTCCACCGGCGCAAGGACACCCTCGTCGTCGGTCCAGACGCTCCAGGTCTGCCCGGGATCCACGTAGAGGTGGCGCATGCGGATCTGGATCGCGCCGCGCCACGACGGGTCGGCCGGCGGGTGGCTGAGGAAGTCCACCCATGCGTAGGCATCGCTCACCACATCGCCGGCGGTCTGGCCCTCGATCATCGCTGCGTCGCCGTCCACGGGGTGCAGCACGTCCGAGGCGACGAACGCGGCCGTCACCGGCCCCCGGACGTTGAAGCAGTGGCTGGCCGGGACGGCGGCGGTTGTCGCGTCCAGCCGGAGCGGGTCGGGCGCGGTCGGCGTGTCGGCCTGGCAGCCGACGAGCAGCATCAGCGCGGCGGGGAGCGAAAGGCGTCGATTCATCGTACCTCCTTGCGGTTGCGGGTCGTGCGCGGCGATTTACGTTGTGGAGCGCCGGCGCCGCGCCTATAGTTGCGAAGGCTGCTCATCCCACGGTCATCTGCCGGATGATCCGACGACGGCCGCCCCCGGGCGGGATCGCATGAACCGACTCCACCTCCTCGGAGCCCTCGACCTCCGCGACGCTGCGGGCAGCGCGCTCCGCTCGGTGCTCGCGCAGCCGAAACGCGTCGCGATTCTCACATGGCTCTGCCTCGAGGGCGGCCTCCAGAGACGGGACCTGATTCTCGCGCTGTTCTGGCCCGAGTCGAGCACCGAGCGTGCGCGCCACTCTCTGAACCAAGCCCTGTACGCCCTTCGCCGGTCCCTGGGGGCGAAGACGATCGTGGGCCGCGGAACCGGGGAGGTCGGGGTGGACCCGGACCGGCTCTGGTGCGACGCAGCCGCCTTCCAGAACGCGCTGGCCATGGGGCGGCCGGCTGAGGCGCTGGACCTGTACCGTGACGACCTGCTGAAGGGCTTCTTCATTGACGGCGCGCCGGAGTTCGAGCGCTGGCTGGACGGAGCCAGGACGCAGCTGCGTGCGTCGGCGGCGGAGGCGGCTTGGCAGGTGGCCCGTCGGGAGGAGGAATCGGGCAACGCCGAGGGCGTGGCGTTCTGGGGACGCCGCGCGTTGGCGTACGCGCCGGACGATGAGGCGCGCCTCCGTGAGCTTCTCCAGGCGCTGGCTCGGACGGGTCAGCCGGGTCTGGCTTGCCGCGAATACGACGCATTCGCTGGCCGACTGCGCGACGAGTACGAGCTCGAGCCGGAGCCGTCCACTCAGGCCATCGTGGCCGAGATGCGGAGGGAGCTGCAAACGACGCCGGCTCCGGCGCCGCTCGACGCTGAGCGCGCAGTCGCGATCGAACCGGCCGGCGGCGGGGAACCGTGGCCGGCGACTTCCGCCGCACCCGGTGTCCTGACC
>CAYXJH010000288.1:0-4661 GCA_964465415.1 uncultured Gemmatimonadaceae bacterium | reverse complement strand
GCATCGCGGCGAGGAAGTCGTTGCGGGTGCGGACCGGCTGTGGCCCCGTGTGCGGGCCGTGGCGCCACCGGGAGTGGAGTCGCTGCCGGTAAGGCTGTACGGCGGCCTGGCGTTCGGGGCCGGGCCGCAGCCAGCGGCGTGGGAAGCTTTTGGCGAGGCGGCGTTCATGTTGCCACGCCTGGCATACACCCATCACCATGGCGACGCCCGGATCGCCGTCGCCGTGTCGGCGGAAGACTGGCGCACCCAGGGGTCGGACCGGTGGGTGCACGAAGCGTGTGACGCCCTGGATGCCCTGGCCGATGGCGCCCGCCCGCCTGGCCCGGCACCGGTTCACCTTCCACGTACCTCGGATTCCCCACCCACGGCTCCAGCCGACGCCGATGCGTGGGCGCGGGCCGTCCGCTCCATCCAGCGGCGGATCGCACGGGGGCGGGCGCACAAGATCGTGGCCGCTCGCGCGCGGCAGCTGACGTTCGAGGTGCCACCCTATCCATCCGAAGTGCTGCGTCACCTGGGGGGCACGACCGCAGCCGCGCGGTTCGCGTTCCGGTTCGGTGGGGCCACGTTCCTGGGCGCGGCTCCTGAACGCCTCATCCGTCGCGAGGGGCTGTCGGTCAGGAGCGAGGCGGTGGCTGGATCCATGCCCGCCGGGCCGGCACAGGGGGCCGATGCGCTCCTGTCGAGCGCGAAAGACACGGTGGAGCACGCGTACGTGGTCCGAGCGATCGCGGACCAGCTGGAGCCGCTGTGTGACCGGCTCGAGTATCCGGACCGGCCTCACATCCGACAGGTCGGTCCGGTCCTTCACCTCCATACGCCGTTCGACGGGCTCCTGACACGACCCGTGCCGGCGCTGGAGCTGGCGTTGCGGCTTCATCCCACGCCGGCCGTCGGCGGCACTCCCACGCGGGAAGCGCTGGACTGGATCGAGCATGAGGAACGGACCGGGCGCGGGTGGTACGCCGCGCCGGTCGGTTGGTTCGACAGGGAGGGCGACGGGGATTTCGTCGTCGCGTTGCGGTGTGGACTGCTGGAGGGTCGGCGTGCTACGCTGTTCGCCGGTGCGGGGATCGTCGAGGAATCAGACGCCGGGGCGGAGTATTCGGAAACGGAGCTGAAGCTGCGAACGATGCTGGAGGCCCTGGAGGCGTGCTCGTGACGTCGAATCTTCTCACGGAGTGGGCCCGTCTCCTCCTGACGGCGCTGCACGCGGCCGGAGTCCGCGACGCGGTCCTGAGCCCCGGCGCCCGGTCCACGCCCTTCGCCTGGGCGGCTCTCGAGACACAGGGGATCCGGTGTCATTCCATCATCGACGAGCGGTCCGCCGCGTTCTTCGCCGTAGGGCACGCGCGGATCACGCACGCGCCCGTGCTTCTCGTTTGTACCTCGGGGAGCGCTGCCGCCAACTACTTCCCGGCCGTGGTGGAGGCCTCCGAGGCGGCGGTCCCGCTGGTGCTCCTCACGGCGGACCGGGGCCTCGACTTGCAGCACGCCGCCGCCCCCCAGACCGTCGACCAGACCCGCCTCTACGGCAGGTTCGTTCGGGAGTTCTTCGAGCTGGGGGCCCCGGACCCGCACCCACGCATGCTGCGGGCGCTGCAGAGGTTGGCTGCGCAGGCGATACTGGCCACACGCTCGCCCGTACCCGGACCGGTCCACCTGAATGCCCGAGCCCGCAAGCCGCTCGAGCCGATACCGGGCGACGGTGACGACGCGGGCAGGCTCCGCGCGGCGGTGGATGCCTTGATCGACAGGGGCCCCGCGCTCGGTTACGGGGCGTCACCCGGCCCATCCGCGGAGGCCGTCGAGGCCATGGCCGGAGCGATCCGTGGCGCAACGCGCGGCCTCATATTATGCGGTCCCGCGCTTCCCCGGGAAGCCGCCCGGCCCGGTGCCGTGGCGGCGCTGGCCCGAGCCACCGGCTTCCCCGTGGTGGCGGAGCCGGCCAGTCAGCAGCGCTTCGCCCGGGAGCTGGACCGCTCCTGCTGGATCGACGCGTTCGCAACATTGATCGGAACCTCGGCATTCCGCGATTCCGCGGAGCCCGACGTGATCATCCAGCTCGGCCGACCCCCGACGGAAACGACCTGGGGCGCCTATCTGGACCGCTGGCCGGAGGCGAGGCGATACGTGATTGCGCCCCGCGGGTGGCCGGACCCGTGGAGCGCGGCCACGGCGACCGTCCAAAGCCCGATCAGCCCGGCGGTCGACGCGCTCGTCGAGCGCCTGACGGGTGGAGGCGTTTCGGCCTCGCCTCCGCAGCCGGATTCCCGCGCCCAGGAGCGCGCGGCCTGGCTCGAGAAGCTGCGCGTGGCGAACGCCACGGCCTGGAGGGTGACGGACGCGGCGCTGGCGCAGGGTTTCTCCGAGGGGGCCGCAGTCCGCGCGGCCGTCGAAGCGGCGCCCCGGGACGGCGTTCTTGCGCTGGGCAACAGCCTGCCCATCCGGGAGGTGGAGATGTTCGTCCCCGCATCGACCCGGCCGCTGACTGTGTGGGCCCAGCGCGGCGCGAACGGGATCGACGGACTGGTGTCCGGAGCCGCAGGGGCCGCCACTGCCGCTGACCGACCGACGACCCTGATCATGGGCGACGTGAGCTTCGCCCACGACATCGGCGGTCTGGCAGCCGCCCGCGACGTCGGCGTTCCCTTCGTCGTGGTCGTTCTCAACAACCAGGGCGGTCGGATCTTCGAACGACTCCCGATCGCCGACCGGATCGCCGACGACCGGTTCGCGGCCTGGTTGACGCCCCCCCACCTGGACCTGGCCGCGGCCGCCGCGACGTACGGGGTCCGCTATGCCCGGGCAACGGATGCCGGGTCACTGGACGCCGCGCTCCGGGACGCCGCCACAGTGGGGCCGACGATCCTGGACGTGGTCATCCCCGAGGACGGGACCACGGCGCATCAGCGCGGGCTGCTGGAGCGGCTGGAATCCGAGCTGCGCGGATGAGCGGGGGGCGGCCGGTGCCGCTGGTCCTTCTCCACGGGTTCACCGGCGCACCGGCTTCCTGGGCCCGGGTCCGGCGCCACCTCGATCCTGCCAGGCCGGTGCTCGCCCCTGCGCTGCCGGGTCACGACGGCACTGCAGGGGGCGAGCGGTTGACCGACTTCGCCCTGGAGGTGGACCGCCTGGCGGAGCGGGTTCGGACCTGGATCGCCGACGACGCCGCCTCGCGACAGGCTCCCACGCTGGCCGGATACTCGCTCGGTGGGCGGGTGGCCCTTGGGCTGGTCATCCGGCACCCTGTCCTGTTCCGATCCGCCGTGCTGATCGGGAGCCACCCCGGCCTTTCCGAGCACGCCGAGCGCGAGACGCGCCGGGAGCAGGATGAAGCGTGGGCGCGGTTGCTGGAGACGGAAGGCCTGTCTACCTTCGTCGCCGCCTGGGAGCGCCTGCCGCTCTTCGCCACGCAGGTGCGGCTGTCCGCCGGAACGGTGGCGGAGCAGCGTCGGATCCGCGGTGCCCACGACCCGCGTGGCCTGGCCAGGGCCCTGCGTGTGCTAGGCCTGGGTGTCATGCCAGACTATCGGCCGCAGCTGGCCGCCATCCAGAGGCCGGTCCGACTGGTCGTCGGCGAGAGCGACGAGAAGTTCCGCGGGTTGGCCGCGGAGATGGCGCGGCGCATTCCCGGATCCGAGGTACGCGTCGTGCCGGAGAGCGGCCACAACGTCGTCCTCGAACGGCCTGAGGACGTTGCAAGGATACTGGAGGAGTCAGACTCATGAGCATGACCACGGTCCGGGTCGACCGGACGGGACCGGCTGACTGGGAGGTCCAGGACGGGTTCGGGTTCGAAGAGATCATCTACGAGAAGTCGATCGAGGGGATCGCCAAGGTCACGATCAACCGGCCCGAGGTGCGTAACGCCTTCACCCCCCTCACCGTGGAGGAGATGAAGGCGGCGTTCGCGGACGCCCGTGACGACTCATCGATCGGCGTGGTGGTCCTGACGGGTCAGGGGGAGAAGGCCTTCTGCTCCGGCGGCGACCAGAGCGTCCGCGGCGTGGCCGGCTACGTGGGCTCGGACCAGGTGCCTCGGCTGAATGTCCTGGACCTCCAGCGTCAGATCCGCACGCTGCCCAAGCCCGTGATCGCCATGGTGGCGGGGTACGCGGTGGGCGGCGGTCATGTCCTCCACATGATCTGTGACCTCACCATCGCGGCCGACAACGCCATCTTCGGCCAGACCGGGCCCAAGGTGGGTAGCTTCGATGGTGGGTACGGGGCGTCGTACATGGCGCGGATCGTGGGGCAGAAGAAGGCCCGGGAGATCTGGTTCCTCTGCCGGCAGTACGGCGCGGAGGAAGCGCTGGAGATGGGATTGGTCAACGCCGTCGTCCCTTACGACCGCCTCGAGGAAGAGACGGTGCAGTGGTGCAGGGAGATCCTGCAGAACAGTCCGATGGCGATCCGGTTCCTGAAGGCCGGTCTGAACGCCGACTGCGATGGCCAGGCCGGGCTCCAGGAGCTGGCGGGCAGCGCGACGCTCCTGTTCTACATGAGCGAGGAGGGCCAGGAAGGCAAGAACGCGTTCCTGGAGAAGCGCCGTCCCGAGTTCGACAAGTTCACCCGCTACCCGTGAGTTGAGCGGGCGTCCGCGCGCAGCGGGGGCCGACGCTCCGGCCGGCCCCCGGACCCTGGCCCGCTGGGTCATG
>CAYXJH010000287.1:0-4675 GCA_964465415.1 uncultured Gemmatimonadaceae bacterium | reverse complement strand
GTCTCGTGTCTCGTGTCTCGTGTCTCGTGTCTCGTGTCTCGTGTCTCGTGTCTCGGTCACGGGTCGAGCTCCGCGAGGAACCGTGGCATCCCGTGCAGGTGGTCCATGTGGTCGGGGGCCGAGTTGCCGGCGAAGCCGAGCACGGAGAGGCGTCCTGCCCTGACCTCACTTAGCTGTTGCATTCCCACGGGTCCCCATTCCAGGACGGCCTGGCGCCGGACGCCGAGGCGTTCGACGAGCCAGGTCACGCTTTCGGTGGTGCTCGCGAACGTGCCGGGGAAGACCTCGGAGTGCGTGATGAGGACGGCCTTGTCGCCGGCGATCGCCGCCTCGAGGAGCCTCAGATACGGGGCCAGCCCCGTTGTGTCCAGCGCGCCGTCGTCATGCTGAACCCTCCCCGCGGGCACGTATCCGGTGTGGATCCCGTCCAGGAGCAGCGCCCCATCGATCCGATCCAGGGTGCCGGGGTCGCGGAGCAGGGCGCGGACGGCGCCGTGGCCGGCGCTGAACGCGCTCAGGACCAGCCGGTCCAGCACCGGGTCGGCGCCCATCTCGGCGCGGATCTCGTCCCGGATGCCGGTGACGAGGCGGTCGAGCGTGGCGCCGTCGTCGAACGCTCGTTCGTACACGCCGCTGCCCGCCCCCAGGTTGATTACGGCGGCGACGTAGGGTCGATCAACCGCCGCCGCCACGGCATGCTCCGCGATGTGGGCCGCGCCGTGGAAGTGGACGAGCAGGGTAGCGGGGGCGGAGGGGTCGGTCCCGGCGGGGACGAACACCTGGACGGGCCGCGATAGCAGGCCATGGACGTCGAGTCGCAGGCCGGGCAGCGCGACGGCGGGGACCCGCTCGTGGGCACGGGTGTGCTCGACCATCGGCGACGGGTTCTGCCCACGGGGCGGCGGCCCCGGCGACGCTGGACGAACGCACGCCAGGAGGGACAGCGCCAGAACGGGCAGCGCCAGGAGGACCGTTGAGGCACGGACGACCGGACGGAGCGTGAGGACACGGTGGGTCCGCCGCCATACGGCCTCTGGCTTCCCGCGCATGAGCAACCTGGTCAGAAATTCGTGGTCTGGCGGGCGATCCGCACCGGCCGGTCCCGGCCCGGAACGGGCTCGCGTCCCGTTTGCCTGCGGTCCGGGCGCCTGTATCTTCGACCTGCAACGCGAATGGGATAATACACCCGGAGAACCGTAGTGCGAATCGCGATATCCACGTCCGGCGGCGATGCGCCGGGTCTAAACGCCGTGATCCGCGGCGCTACCATATCGGCCATCAACCGGGGCCACGAGATCTTCGGCATCCGCCACGGGTTCGACGGCCTGTTGCTCAACGACGAGCTGATCCCGCTGACGGAGAAGGAGGTGGACGGGATCGAGCGGCGAGCCGGCACCATCCTCGGCGCCGCCAGCAAGGGCTCGCCCTTCGACCCGGACGGAGACACGCTGCGGGCGCTGGAGGAGGGACTGCGGCGACACGGCGTGGATGCCCTGATCATCGTGGGCGGTGACGGGTCCATGCAGATCGCCAACCTGCTGGCGCGATCGGGCATCCGGGTGGTTGGCGTCCCCAAGACCATCGACCGGGACGTGGTGCACACATCCACCACGTTCGGCTTCGACAGCGCAGTGAACGTGGCGACCGAGGCGCTGGACAAGCTCCACATGACGGCGGAGGCCCACGGCCGCCTGCTCGTGGTGGAGGTGATGGGCAGGGACACCGGCTGGATCGCGCTCCACGCCGGCATCGCCGGTGGGGCCCACCTCATCGCGCTGCCCGAGTTTCCCTACGACCCGGAGGTGTTCGCGCAACACATCCGGAACCGGGAGGAGAAGGGCTACCGGTACCACATCATGGTGTGTGCCGAGGGCGCCAGGGCCCGGGACGACGCCGAGGTGCAGGTCCATGGCCGGACCGGCCGCTATGGCGGCGTCGCCGAGACGCTGGCGGCCCAGCTGGCCGACCTCACCGGCAAGGAGTCCCGCGCCATGTCCCTGGGACACCTGCTCCGGGGTGGTACGCCCACCACCTTCGACCGGCAGCTCGGCCTGCGATTCGGGTCGGCCGCTGTTTCCGCCCTGCTTCGGGGCGAGGACTCCGTCATGGTTGCCTTCCGCACAAACACCTTCCACATGGTCCCCATCTGGGCCGTCGCCGGCAGGGTGAACCGGATCCACGAGGAAACGCCCGAGTTCGAGACCGCCCGCAACTTCGACATCTGCTTCGGCATCCCCCGGGGCTCAGGCGAGCAACGCCCTCCACATCAGCCATAACGCCGCGGCCCACACCACGAGCAGGGTCAGGACCAGGATGAGCAGGAAGCGGAGTGGCCGTGCGACGTACCGGTCGATGAACTGGGCCGCGCTGGCCTCCGCGTCCGCCCGGGCCCGGGCCGGGAGTCGGCGGACGACCATCCCGAGTCCCCAGGGCACGATGAGCAGGTCGTCCACGAGTCCGGCCACGGGTACGAAGATGGGAATGAGGTCCACGGGCATGGCCAGGTAGAGCATCAGGCCAAGCCCGGCCAGCCGCAGCCGCCACGGCGTGGCCGGATGCCGCACCGCATACGCCACGACGATGATCTCCCGCCTGAACCGCAGGAAGCGCCGCCTGACCGCGCCGGCTAGGCCCGCCATGGCCCGGGGCTCGGCTCAGGTCGCGATCCCGAGGGGGCTGAACAGCAGGTACAGCCCGAGCGTCAGCGCGATCACCACGAGCCCGACGATCAGCGCGCCCCGGGACGAGGTGAGGTCCATCTTGGTCCGGGCTTCGAAGACGATCGGCTCGGGCAGCGGTCGCAGCACCGTCATCACGCCCATGACGGCGATGCACAGCACGAAGCAGATCGCCATCCGGTTGAGGAACTGGAGTTGGGGCACCAGGAGCGCCAACGATCCGTACGCGACGATATTGGTCAGGAGGCCGGCGGCTCCCGAGGCCCGGGGCGCGCGGCGCACCAGCAGGCCGAAGGCGAAGACGGCCAGGATGCCGGGGGATATGAAGCCCTGGCCCTCCTGGATGATGGTGAAGATGGAGTTGCTGACCGCCGGGTTCCCCAGCTGCGGCGCAAGGAGGATGGCGATCGCGCCGAAGATGAAAACGCAGATGCGTCCGGAGCGGACCAGGTCTCGCTGACTGGCGGCGGGGCGCACGTACTTCTGGAAGATATCGAAGGTGAAGATGGTCGACGCTGCGTTGAGCATGGCGGCCAGCGACGAGATGACGGCACCCAGGAGCGCGGCCAGGATGAACCCGACCACGCCCACGCCCTGGGGGAGGGCGCTGCCGAGCAGACGGGCCATGGCGGTGTCGTACTTGTACGCGATCAGGTGGACCGAGGCCGTGCGCTGCCCGGCCTCCAGGGCGAGTTGCGCCGTGATGGCGTTGTAGCCCTCGATCTCCGCGGCCAGCCCCGGGTTCACCTGGGCGAAGGCCAGGTCCGCTGACCGGTAGACGGCGAACGGGGCGGGGCTGATGGCGTCGTACCGTGCCTGCGTGATCGGGATGACGTAGGTGTTGAGCCCCGCCATGCGCACGCGCTCCGCCTCCGACGCGACGATCGCCACCATGTAGCGGCCCGGTGCCCAGTCCCGCACCGCCTGCTCGCCGGGCTGCTGCCGGATCTCGACGAACTCCGTGTCCGGGTGCGAGTTGACGTACTGAACCAGCGCCACCGCGTTGTCCGGCCCCGCATCCGCAGCCATCCCGTCGGCGTACAGGTTGAAAGCGATGATGCCCGGGATCACAATGCCCAGCGGGATGACGAGCTTGAGGAACGCCGCGAACACGATCCCCTTCTGCCCCTCCGCCAGCGAGGCGGAGCCCAGGGTCCGCTGGGTGATGTACTGGTTCAGGCCCCAGTAGTAGAAGTTCGGGATCCAGAGGCCGAGCAGCAGGGCCGTCCACGGCAGGATATTGTCCGTGGCGGGGAGGAACATGTTCAACCGGTTCCGGTTGAGATCCAGGAAGCGCTCCATGGAGCCGGTCCCGTCGGCCAGCGTCTCCCGGGCGACGGCGCCCGTGGCCACGTCCACCACGCGAGTCGCCTCCGTGGCATCACCCAGCGCGCGGAACGCGAAATACGTGATAATGAGGCCGCCGATGATCAGGGCCGAGCCCTGGATCAGGTCCGCCCACACCGCGGCGCGCAGGCCGCCGGCCGCCACGTATATCATGGCGATGATGCCGATCGCCGCCGACGCGCCGGCCAGGCCGACCGGGTAGCCCGCCATCACGGCGAGCGTGCTGATGGTGAGCGCGCCCGAGTACGTGATGGCGCCCAGCAGCAGCATGTAGATGAACAGGGTGGCCACGGCCATCAGGGTGCGGGCCGTGCTGTTGAACCGGACCTCGAGGAACTGCGGCATGGTGAAGATGCCGACGCGCAGGAAATACGGCAGGAACGCGAACGCCACCACCACCAGCGTGATCGCCGCCATCCACTCGTACGAGGCGATGGCCAGGCCGACATGGCTCGCCGCGTTCCCGCTCATCCCCACGAACTGCTCCGTCGAGATGTTCGCCGCGATGAGCGAGATACCGATCAGCCACCAGGTCAGGCCGCGACCGGCCAGGAAGTAGTCCTCGCCGGAGTCCGCGGCGTGACGGCTGCGCCACAGACCGATGGTGACGACCATCGCCACGAAGGCGAGAAAGACGGCGACGTCTGCGA
>CAYXJH010000286.1:0-4714 GCA_964465415.1 uncultured Gemmatimonadaceae bacterium | reverse complement strand
GTTCGCACGGTTCCGCTCGGCCGGCCGTGTCGGGTTGGCGCGAGCGGTGCCCCGGGCAGGGGACTCGGCGCGCGGCTGGGCTCGACGGACTGGTGGCTGGGTCCGCGGCGGCTGGCTGCGGTAGACCGGCGCGGGGCGGTAGACCACGACGCGCGGCGCATGATAGCGCACGTAATACTTCCAGCTGGGCACGCGCTGGCGAATGACGATGATCTGCGTGACCGGGCGATGGTGATAGGTGGCCCAGAAGACGAGGTTCACGTAGTCGATGATGTGACGATCGGTCAGGTAGTGGTAGCTGCGATGGCGAGGCCAGGACCAGTACCCGTGACGATGCGGCAGGCGAGACACGTACAGGTAGGGATCCACGCCGAGGTGATACGTGATGTCCAGCCAGCTCCATCCCTGCTCCCGCAGCGCGATCACGACCTCCGGCGCCACGCCGGCCTCCCGGGCCAGCAGGTAGATCACCGGTAGCTCATCCTCGTGGATGTAGCCGGGTACCGGGCCCACCGGCATGCCGTAGACATCACCGAGCGCCATATGGAAATGATCGATTCCGTCCTGATCCACTCCCACATCGACGTGGACTTGACCTTCGGCTGAGCCCGCTGCCACCCCCAGAGCCAGCCCGATCGCCAGTACGCCGCTCGCGTGTCTCATCCGATCCTCCTCCTGACGGACGCGGGTCCCCACTCCACCTGACGGCGAGGCTCGCCGACCCACTACCCTCGTGATATAGCGCGTACGATCGGGCACTGCAAGCCAGGTTCCGATGCAAGCGTCATGTATCTATATAGTTGACATGTCTTGGTTTAGGTTCATTACCGCACGGCTGCGAACCGGCGGAGTCCGTCCTTTGTAGAGGACAAGGGGTGCCCCAAGGAACGGACAGGTCGTCAGCGGTCGAAGGTCGTCGCTCCGCCATGCCCGGAAGGTGTCGTAGTGCCAGTACTCGAGATCGGCGACGTAGTCGGGCGAATAGTGGAGGACCAGGCGTCCGTTCTCCAGATCGACCCGGACATCCCCGAAGAGGTTGTCCGCGTCCACGAGCTCGCCGGCCCCCAGGCGGCGCTCGCCGAAACCGCGGGCGTAGACGATGGCGTCGGCCTGGACGATGGCGATGGCCAGGCCCGGGATCTCCCAGTCCCGCATAGCCTGCTCGATATACGGTTCCAGCCCCGCCAGCTCGGCGGGCTGCGCCGCGAGCGTGGGGAGATCGACGCTGAGGAAGAAGAGCGCCGCGACCAGGGCCAGTCGCGCACGACGCAGCGTAGAGGTCATGGCCTTTCGTACCGGACGATTCCGTCCACGATCGTCATGACAATCCGGTCCCGCATCTGGAAGGCGAGCTCGGGATCGCGTTCTAGGACGAAGACGTCGGGGATGTCGAGCACGACCAGGTCGGCGGCCTTGCCCGGCTCGAGGCTCCCGAGCCAGTCGTCGGCGTGGGCCAGGTAGGCGCCGTTGATCGTGTAGGAGCGGAGGGCGTCGGCGATGCCCAGGGTCTGGTCCGGCCCGAAGACCCGGTCCGTGGCCTGGTCCCGGCGGGTCAGCAGCGCGTAGATCCCCATCCACGGGTCGTGGCTCGTCACCGGGTAGTCGGAGCCGGAGGCCAGGACGACACCGGCGTCGACGTACGACCGGAACGGCTGCATCCGCGTCATCCGCTCATCGCCCACGTTGGTGGCGAACGCGATCCCCTCCTGCCACTGGAACACGGGATTGGCCGCGGCGATGATCCCCAGCTCCGCCATGTCCTCCAGGACCCGGGTGGCAGGCTCGATGGGGAAGTAGGCGTGGATCAGGCTCCAGCGCAGGTCGGCGTCCGGCGTCGTATCGCGCACCTCGGTCATGAGGGCGCGGTACAGGTCTACCGCCTGCCGCATGGCCACATCGCCGGCCGCGTGGGTGTGGAGCTGCCAGCCCCGGTCCACCGCCGCGCGGTATTGGGCCTCCCGGAACGCATGGTCGGTCACCACCGGGTAGCCGTGGTTGGGCTCACCCTCGAACTCTGGCCACCGGTCGAAGCTCTCGGATACCCAGGCGCTGCGGGTGCCCGCCCCGCCATCGCTGTAGAACTTCGTGCCGCGCCAGCGGAGGAATGGGTCGTCGTAACGGTCGGCCGTCACCGTGGCCAGGTGCTCGGCGATCCGTTCGGGCGCGTGCGCTGCGTACGTCCCCTCGTAGATGTCGAGCACGCGGATGTCCAGGTAGCCTCGTTCCCGCGCCTCCCGGTAGACCGGGACCACTTCGCTCCAACGGGATGACGGGTCCACGATCGAGGTCACGCCGAGCCGCAGCATCTCCTGGACGCCGTCGCGCACGTCCGCCGCCGCTTCGCCCGCCTCGGTCGGGGTCGGTGGGGCGGTGGTGACGAGAGCCGACCCGCGCGCGCCCAGGAACACGCCGGTCGGGACCTGGACGACGCGGCGCTCGCCGTCGATACTGAGCTCGCGCGGCGCCCGATAGATCCGATCCTCGAACGTGAAGTCCGCAGGGTCTTCGAGCCACCAGTCCGGCCATGTCCGGGGCCGTTCGTCCTCGATCCCCATGAGACGGAACACCGCCGTGCTCACGGCGAGGCCCCGGTACACGCGGTTGAGATAGACCGGGTGATCGGGCGCGACGGAGTCGAGCTGCCACCGGGTCACCATCTCCGGGTACTTGTACTGATCCCAGCGATTGCCGACCAGCCAGTCGCCCGGTGCCGGGTCCAGCCGGTCCCGGAGCGAAGTGACGGCATCGAGGATCTCGTCCGCGCTCATGGCCAATCCCAGTTCCGCCTGCTCGCGCACGTCTCGGCCGAGGGGGAGGAAGTGGATGTGGGAGTCAATGAGCCCCGGGATCACCGTGCGCCCGTCGAGATCGATCACGCGCGTTTCGGGCGCGCGATGCCTGAGAACGGCCCGGTCGCTGCCGACCGCGAGGATCCGGCCGTCCCGCACCGCTATCGCACGAGCGATGCTGAAGTCGGCATCGACGGTGACGACGTGGCCGTTATGGAGGATCAAGTCGGCCGGCGCGGTGTCCGCCGCGCAGCCGGCAGTCGCCAGGATCAGGACCGCGAGGCGAGCGGCTGTCTGGATGTCTGGGATGTGGGTCATGGGCCAGTACCCCTTCGCTTGCCTCCCGGCTGGGAGGGTGAGACGGTGAACCCGCGGGGTGGTGCGGGGAAGGTAGGGGGTGGGGCGCGGGGCGGGCAATCACGCGGACGCCGTACCACTCTCCACTTTTCACCCGTTTGGCTATCGCGTGCTCGCCTGGAAACCGTGGTCAACCCGCGCCATGGCGCACCGAGCCCGTTCCGTGTATGAAGGTCGTTGGTGCCAGAAGTACAGCTCTGCCAGGCACTTGCGAAGATCACACGTTCATCTGGGGCCCGTTTGGCGACAGGCCCGGGACCATGTTCGCATGGGTTATAAGTGCAGAGTGGTACGGCGTCCGCGGCAGGCCGGCCGCGCGCGCACGTCCCATCCATCGATTACCTTTGTCCGACCATGCCACCCATGGAGATCGGTATCTATTCGTTCGCCGAGGCAACCCTCGATCCGGCCACGGGCCGTCAGATGGGTGCCCAACAGCGGATCGGCGAGCTCCTGGAGGAGATCGAGCTCGCCGACCAGGTCGGTCTCGACGTCTTCGGCGTGGGCGAGCACCATCGGCCCGATTACGTGGTCTCCGCGCCCGCCGTGGTGCTGGCGGCCGCCGCGGCTCGCACCCGCCGGATCCGACTGACCAGCGCCGTCACCGTGCTGAGCTCGGACGACCCGGTCCGGGTTTTCCAGGATTTCGCCACGCTGGACCTCATCTCCGACGGCCGCGCCGAGATCATGGCCGGTCGCGGCTCGTTCACCGAGTCGTTTCCCTTGTTCGGGCAGGACCTGTCGGATTACGACGAGCTGTTCTCCGAGAAGCTCGAGCTGCTGCTCAACCTGCGAGCCGGCGAGCGCGTGACGTGGGCCGGGGAGCACCGTCCCGCCATCGACGGACGCGGCGTGTATCCGCGGCCTGTTCAGGATCCGCTGCCCATCTGGGTCGCCGTGGGTGGCACACCGCGCTCCGTCATGCGTGCCGCCACGCTGGGCCTGCCGATGGCGCTCGGCATCATCGGTGGGGCGCCGGAGCGGTTCCGGCCGCTGGTGGACCTCTACCGCGAGGCTGCCGACCGCGCGGGCCACGACGGCGCGGCGCTGCCCGTCAGCATCAACTCCCACGGCTTCATCGCAGACGATGCCGAGGCCGCCGCCGACCTGGCGTTCCCCCCGTTCGCCGAGACAATGACGCGCATCGGACGGGAGCGGGGCTGGCCCCCCGCGACTCGCCAGCAGTTCGAAGCCGAGCGGACGCTACGGGGCGCGATGTTCGTCGGCGACGCCCAGCAGGTCATCGACAAGATCCTGTATCAGCACGAGCTGTTCAGGCATCAGCGCTTCCTGATCCAGCTCACGGTGGGCCCGATGCCCCACGACCGGGTCCTGCGGGCCATCGAGCTGCTGGGAACGGAGGTCGCGCCGGTGGTGCGGCATGAGACCGCGTGAAGGCGGCCGACCCAGCGAAGCCACGCACGGCGAGTCTGCCACGCCACGCCCACGAGTCTGCCACGCCACGCCCGCGAGTCTGCCACGCCACGCCCGCGAGTCTGCCACGCCACGCCCGCGAGTCTGCCACGCCACGCCCGCGAGTCTGCCACGCCACGCCCGCGAGTCTGCCA
>CAYXJH010000285.1:0-4725 GCA_964465415.1 uncultured Gemmatimonadaceae bacterium | reverse complement strand
GGCCAGGTGGAAGTCGAGCGCGGCCAGGAGGTGGCCGAACGCGAGCGGCGCCCTGGGCAGGATCCCGGCCAGGCTACGCAGCACGTGCACGGCGACCCGCTCGTAGCCGGGCTCGCCGGTGAACGCGGCCAGCCGAAGCAGGAGGACGGTGGCGGCGGAGTTGCCGGACGGCGTCGCGTTGTCGTCCACGCTGCGGGGCCGGACGACGAGTTGCTCGCCATCCGCCGGCGCGTCGTGGAAGGCACCCTCTTCTTCATCCCAGAACCGCTCCAGCATACGGTCGGCCAGGCTGCGGGCTTCTGCCACCCAGCGCGGGTCGAACGTCGCCTCATAGAGGGAGAGGAGCGCGTCGGCCAGGAGAGCGTGGTCCTCCAGGAACGCGTCGATCCGGGCCGAGCCGTCCCGCCACGTCCTCCGGAGCCGGCCCCCGGCGCGTAGCTCGCGGAGCAGGAATTCGGCGTTTCGGACGGCGGCGTCCCGGAGATCGTCGCGGCCGAGGACGCGGGCGGCGATGGCGAACGTCTGGAGCATCATCGCGTTCCAGGACGTGATGATCTTTTCGTCGCGGGCCGGCCAGACCCGCTCGGCGCGCGCCCGGTACAGCGCGTCGCGGCCCCGGTCCAGCAGCGCGTCCAGGGCTTCGGGGGACAGGCCGGCCTCCTCGGCCACCGGGGCACGGTCCCGAGGCACGTTGGGTATGCTGCTGCCCTCGAAGTTGCCCCCCGGTGTGACGTCGTAGTAGCGGCGGAACACGGGACCGTCGTCCAAACCGAGGATTGCGTCCACCGCCTCGGCGGACCACACGTAGAACTTGCCCTCCTCCCCCTCGCTGTCCGCGTCCTGGGCCGAGTAGAACCCGCCCTCGGGTGACGTCAACTCACGGCTGACGTATCCGAGGATCTCCTCCGCCACCTGGCGGAGCTCCGGGTCACCGGTGGCCTGGTACGCGTGGAGGTAGACCCGGGCCAGGAGAGCGTTGTCGTAGAGCATCTTCTCGAAGTGTGGCACCAGCCAACGGGCGTCGACGCTGTACCGGTGGAAGCCACCCCCGACCTGGTCGTACATCCCGCCTCGCGCCATCGAGCGGAGCGTGTGCACGAGCATTTCGAGGGCCTGTTCCTCGCCCGTCCGGACATGGTGCCGGAGGACGAACTCCAGGGTCATGGGCTGCGGGAACTTCGGCGCGCCGCCGAACCCGCCGTGCCGGGCGTCATAGCCGCGGGCGATGGCGCGGAAGGCGGCGTCCATGAGCGAAGCATCCAGCGTCTCGGCCGGGGCACGCAGTCCGGTGCTCTGCCTGAGCGTTTCGACCAGTTTCGCGCCGGCGACCTCGATCTCGTCGCGCCGGCTCCTGTACGCCTCGGCGACGGCGGTCAGGAGCTGGGTGAACGAAGGCAGGCCGTGCCGCGGCTCGGGCGGGAAGTACGTGCCGCCGTAGAACGGTGTGCCATCGGGGGTCAGGAACACGGTCATGGGCCAGCCACCGTGGCCGGTCATGGACTGGACGGCGGTCATGTAGACGGAGTCGACGTCCGGGCGCTCCTCCCGGTCCACCTTCACGTTGACGAACAGGTCGTTCATGACCCGGGCCGTCCGCTCGTCCTCGAACGACTCGTGCTCCATGACGTGGCACCAGTGGCAGGCGGAGTAGCCGATCGAGAGGAGGAGCGGCCGATCCTCGGCTCGGGCCCGATCGAAGGCCTCGTCGCCCCACGGGTACCAGTCCACCGGGTTCTCGGCGTGCTGGAGGAGGTACGGGCTCGTCTCGGTTGCCAGACGGTTGGGCATGGGATCGCGCTCCAACGGCAGGGGCGGTGAGTGGCGTGGCCCGTAGGGCTGCAAGGTCCAGTCCGCATCGGTGGCGCCCGGGACGCCCGCCGCGGCCCGGGCCCGCCGATCGGTTTCCGGCCTAGGGAGCGCCTCCGGGTAGGAAGATCGCGCGGTCCAGGGTCGCCGAGAAGAATCGGAACTCATCGGGCTCGCCCAGGTCCCAACCCGCCCGGACCTGGCGGGGTATGGTGTATCCGCCGGTCGTGAGCTCCCCGTCCAGCTCGACATCGAACCGGCGGTACTCGGCAGGCGCGGAGTCATCGCCGTGCCAGCGCATGGCGCTCGCCCGCACCGGACGGCCCTCGGCATCCACCGTCACGGCGGTCACCACGGTCTCGTCGCCGACCGTCATATGGTAGCGGGCGGTGTTGTCATCCACCTCCTCCCAGCGGACGCCTCGGCGTGGGAGGAGCGAAGAGGGCAACAGGACACCTTCCATGGCGAGCCGGCCGGCCGCCGACCGTGTCACATCGGGTCCCGTTGCCGTCATGACCGGGATGATCCCGAACAGGCGCCACCGCAGCTCGCCCCTACCAGCGCCGTACAGGTCGTGACCGCGGATTCGCATCAGCCCACGCACCGCACGGGCGCTCCAGACGAACCCGTCGGGCGGCGCCAGGATCTGGCTGGCCGTCATGGTGAGTGGATCGCCGTCCGGCTCGAGCAGGAGCTCCCCGTGCATCTCGAGCTCGACCGATGTGGCCAGCGGGGTTCCCGGCGCGATGGCCCGGGTCAGGAACCGGCGGGCCGGCTCCGGGAGCTCCGACACCATCGCCAGGGAAAAGATCTCCGGCTCGCCGGAGCCGCGCAGGTCTTCCCGCAGCGACGCAGCCGTCTGTCCGTCCCGTCCGCACGACGGCAGCGCCACGGCTAACACCAGTGCCGGCACGATGCACCGTCCTTCCCACCATGTCATGGTCCGACTCCTCGAGCCGTTTCGTCAGTAGTCCAGCGCCTGCTCGGTACCCTCCAGCACCCTGAGCGCCCCCTCGGTGAGCGCCCGCAGCTCGTCCTCGCCGGGGAGCACTCGGACCGGCGCGACCCAGCCCAGGCCTTCCTCGAGCACCGCAGCCACCCGTTCGCTGCGGGCCATGCCGCCGGTGAGGAGAACGGCGTCGACTCGCCCGCCGAGCACCGCGGCCATGGCGCCGACCTCCTTCCGGACCTGGTAGAGCATGGCGTCCAGGACCAGGCGGGATCGCTCATCGCCCGCATCGATCCGGCGCTCCACCTCGCGCAGATCGCGGGTGCCCAGGTAGGAATGGATTCCGCCCTCCCGGAACACCAGCCGCTCCGCATCCTCGAACGCCAGTCCATCGGCCAGGACACGGCGGAGGAGCCGGACGATGGGGACCGAGCCGGCGCGCTCCGTCGAGAACGGCCCCTCCTCCCGCGAGTTGGTCACGTCGACCATGCGGCCGTCGCGGTGCGCGGACACGCTGATCCCGCTGCCCAGGTGGATTACGACGAGCCGCAGCGACTCGTACGCCCGGTCCGTCTCCGCGGCGAAGCGCTTGGCCACCGCCTTCGTATTCAGGGCGTGGGAAAGGCACTCGCGGTCCACGCCGGCGAGGCCCGACAGGCGGGCGACGTCATCCCACTCGTCCACGCTGACCGGGTCCACGATAAAGGCGGGGCAGTTGGCGGGTTCGGCCAGGTGCCGGGCCAGGAACGCGCCCAGGTTCGACGCGTGCTCCCCACGTCTTGCCGCCCGCAGGTCGGTCAGCATCCGGTCGGTCACGCGATACGTGCCGCTGCGAAGGGGGCGAAGCAGGCCGCCCCGGCCCACCACGGCATCGAAGCGCATGGTGTCCGAGCCACCCTCGACCAGTGCGTGTTGGATGGCGGAAAGGCGCATCTCCAGCTGGTCCAGGATTGGCCTTTCCCGGTACGCGGCAATCTGGTCGTCGCCGTGCGGCACGACGGTCTCCAATACGAGGCGGCTGCCCTCGTGGACGGCCAGCTTGGTCGAGGTGGAGCCCGGGTTGACGGCGAGGATCCGGTGGTCGGGCATGCTACGGTCCCGGGCCCGCCGGGCGAGATCCCGTTCCACCGTGGCCGTCGCCCAGCAGCACGCCGAGGGCGATCGAGTGCAGCTTGTCCTGCTCGCTCTCGACGCGCGACGGGATCAGGATGGGAACGCTGGCGCCGACCACCACGTGGGCCGTGATGGAGCCCGCAAGGTACTTGACGCCCTTGCCCAGAATGTTGCCCGCATCGATGGAGGGCGTGACCATGATGTCGGCCCGGCCGGCCACCGGTCCGTTGATCCCCTTGGCCGCCGCGGCCGACGGCAACAGCGCGTTGTCCAGGGCGAGCGGGCCCGCCACATCCGCGCCGGCCAGGGCGACGGCCGCCCAGTCGGCCACGGCCCGCGCGGTGACCGTTGAGGGCACCGCATCGCTCACTACCTCGGTAGCGCTCAGCAGCGCGACCCGGGGCCGCTCGAATCCGAGCATGCGGAAGACGTGCACGGCGTTCGCCACGATCTGCTTCAGCGTCTCCACGTCCGGCGCAGGGTTGATCCCGCCGTCGGTCACGCCCACCAGCCTTGGCCGCCCGGACAGCGTGTCCTGATAGAGCAGCACGTCGGACAACAGCCGGCCTGTGCGGAGCCCCCGGTCCCGGTCCAGCACGGCCCGCATCAGCTGGTCCGTCCGGAGAGACCCCTTCAAGAGGACCGAGGCCTCGCCCGCCCGGCACAGCGCCACCCCCCGGTCCGCCGCCTCCGCATCGCCCGCCGCCGCAACGAGCCGCGCGCCTGCGAGGCCCTGTACGCCGGCCGTCCGGATCGCGGCCCGGATCAACGCCTCGTCCCCCACCAGAATCGGTTCCGCGATCCCCTCGCCGACCGCTGCACCCAGCGCCCGCAACCCCGACACGCTCGCGCCCCCC
>CAYXJH010000284.1:0-4727 GCA_964465415.1 uncultured Gemmatimonadaceae bacterium | reverse complement strand
TCGGGTCTCGGGTCTCGCGTCCCGGGCGGTCAGTCGAAGAGGGACAGGGTATCCGGGTCCGGTCGGCCCGTGGGGTCGGCGGGCGGGTTGCCGGTTCCGGCGGGTCCGGTTCCGGGGTGCTTGAGGAACTCGCGACCGAAGGCCCTGGAATAGTCGGTCCACCCCTCCTCGCTGGAGCGGACGAGGTCGATCGCCTGCTGGACCTTGGCGTCGGTATCGTCGGCGTAGTGGAGGATGAGGGCTTCCAGGGTGCGTGGCTCCCTGGGGCTCTGCCACTCGTAGCGACCCTGGTGCGAGGCGATGAGGTGCTCGACGAGGCGGAGGCGGGTCTCGGGGACGCCCACGCTGCGACCGGCCTCGTGCACGATCTCCAGGCCGAGCAGGATGTGGCCCAGGAGCTTGCCCGCCGTGGTGTAGGGGAAGCCGGCCTCGACGGCGATCTCGCGGACCTTGCCGATGTCGTGGAGGAGGGCGCCGGTGATGAGCAGCTGATCGTCGATCACGGTTCCGTAGTGGCGAGCCATGGCTGCGCAGAGGCGAGCCACCGATACGGTGTGCTCGAGCAGGCCACCGACATAGGCGTGGTGGTTGCGCTTGGCGGCCGGCGCCTGGCGGAACCACTGGCCCGTCTGGGTCTTCGGTCCGAGCAGGTGCCGGAGCAGCTTGCGGAAGGGCTCCTCCTTGACGGCGGCGACGAGCTCACTGAGGGCGGCCTCGAGCTCCGCCGGGTCGCGGGGGCATCGTGGCATGAAGAAGCCGAGATCGGCAGGCTCGACCTGGACGCGCTCGAGGTGCTCCACGACGACCTGGCGCTGACCCTGGAAGATCTCGACCCGGCCACGGACGCCCACGTAGATGCCCGGCTGGGCGATCGGGATCATGCGCTCGGCGTCGTCCCACACCCTGGCCTCGATGGTCCCGTGGAGGTCGCTGAGCTGAAGGCGCAGGTACGGCTTGTCGTGGCGGGTCCGGGCCACGCTCGCGGTGGAGATGCTGTAGCAGGCGTGGATCCGGTCGCCAGCCTCCAGGTCGGCGGCGGGCGGCCACGGAAGCTCGGCGCCCGTGAGCCACTGCCGCATGGGGATCGGGGGCGCGCCGGCGAGGTCATGCATTCCGGCGCGCCTGCTCCTTGGCGTAGCTCCACCCCTGCTCCGCCGTCCAGATCACCTTCCCGCCGACGACCGTGAGGCGGTTGCGACCGATCACCTCGCGACCTGCGAACGGGGTGTTCCGGCTCCTGGACACGAACTGGGCCGGGTCGACGACCCACGCCTCCGACGGGTCGAAGACTGTGACATCGGCGGGCGCGCCCTGTCGCAGGGAGCCACCCGGCAGGTTGAACGCGCGTGCGGGCGCGACGCTCATGCGGTCGATGAGCTCGGCGAGGCTGAGGATGCCCCCGTCCACGAGCTCGCCGATACCGAGGGCGAGGGCGGTCTCGAGGCCGACGAGTCCGAACGGCGCGTCCTCGAACGCCTGCTCCTTCTCGTCGTAGTGGTGGGGTGCGTGGTCGGTGGCGATGCAGTCCAGCGTACCATCGCGGATCCCTTCCCGGACCGCCTCCACGTCATCCGCGGTGCGAAGAGGGGGGTTGACCTTTGCGTCCGTGCGGTAGCCGATCACCGCCTCGTCCGTGAGCGTGAAGTGGTGGGGCGTGCCTTCGGCCGTGACACGAATGCCGCGGGCCTTGGCGGCGCGGATCAGCTCGACGCCCGGTCGGCTCGAGACGTGCTGGATATGGAGCCGCCCCCCGGTCAGCTCGGCCAGCATGAGATCGCGGGCGATCATCACGTTCTCCGCCGCCGCCGGAGCGCCGGTGATGCCGAGGCGCGTGGCGACGATCCCCTCGTTCATCGAGCCGCCGCGAGACAGGGATGTGTCCTCGCAGTGGTCGGCGACCGGGATGCCGAACGTGCCGGCGTACTCCAGGGCGAGGCGCATGAGACCACTGTCATACACGGGTCGCCCGTCATCGGTAATGCCGACCGCCCCGGCGTCCACCATCTCGCCGACCAGCGCCAGCCTCTCGCCCTTCTGGCCCACGGACACGGCGCCGACGGGATAGACGCGGGCTGCGCCGGCCCGGCGCCCCTGCGCCGCCACGTAACCCACGGTGGCCGGATCGTCGATGGGCGGGTCCGTGTTGGGCATGGCGCAGACCGCGGTGAACCCTCCGACGGCGGCGGCCCAGGCGCCGGTGGCGATCGTCTCCTTGTGCTCGCCGCCAGGCTCGCGGAGGTGGACATGGACGTCGATCAGCCCCGGTGCCACCACCAGGCCCGATACATCGCGGACATCGGCATCGTCGGACGCGGCCAGCTCACCGCCGAGCCGGGCGATGACGCCATCGGCCAGGAGGACGTCCATGACCTCGTCGATGCCCTGGCTCGGGTCGATGACCCGGCCGCCCTCGAGTACGATCTGCCGCTCAGCCATGGGTTCCGTCCACCTTCGCCGCCTCCGCCATTTCCGGCGCTCCGCCGGCCAGCAGGTAGAGCACCGCCATGCGCACGGCCACGCCGTTCGTAACCTGGTGCAGGATCACCGAGTGGGGTCCGTCGGCCACGTCGCTGTCGATCTCCACCCCACGGTTCATCGGGCCCGGGTGCAGGATCAGGAGCTCCCTCGGCGCCGCGTCGACGCGATGCCGGCTCACGCCGAACACCCGGTTGTACTCGCGCAGGCTGGGTACGTAGCCGGCGTGCATGCGCTCGAGCTGGAGACGGAGGATGTTGAGGGCGTCCGCCCACTCGATCGCTTCCTCGATCGTCCGGAAGACGGTCACGCCCAGCTCATCGATTCCGGCCGGCAGCAACGTGCGCGGCCCACAAACCCCCACCTCGGCGCCCAGGGTGCGGAGCCCGAAGATGTTCGACCGCGCGACACGGGAGTTCAGGATGTCTCCGACGATGCAGACCTTGACGCCCTCGATACGGCCGAAGCGGTCGCGGATCGTGAGCATGTCCAGGAGCCCCTGGGTCGGGTGCTCGTGCCTGCCATCGCCGGCGTTGATCACGTTGGACGGGATCCGCTCGGCCAGGAACTGTGCGGCGCCGGAGGACGGGTGACGCATGACCACCATGTCGATGCGCATGGCCTCCAGGTTCCTCGCCGTGTCCACCAGCGTCTCCCCCTTCGCGACGCTGGAGCCCGTGCTCGCGATGTTGACGGTATCCGCGCTGAGTCGCTTCTCGGCGAACTCGAACGAGACGCGGGTCCGTGTGGACGCTTCGTAGAACAGGTTGACGATGGTCTTACCCCGGAGGACGGGCACCTTCTTGATGGCCCGCTCGCTGATCTCCTTGAAGGGCTCAGCGGTATCGAGGATCGCACGCAGCTGGGCGGCCGACAGGTGCTCGAGGCCGACCAGGTCCTTCCCCAGGGCCGTGGCGGCCGGCATCACCCGCCTCCCGCAGGCCCGATCTCCACGGCGAGCCGCCCGTCCAGCTCCGGCACCAGGACCTCGACCCGCATCCCCTCGGGAATGTCGAGGTGCCGGCCCACGATGTCCGGCTGGATCGGGAGCTCCCTCCCGCCCCGATCCACCAGGACGCAGAGCAGGATCCGTCGTGGCCGGCCGAAGTCCGCCAGCTCGTCCATGGCCGCTCGCGCCGTCCGGCCCGTGTAGGACACGTCGTCCACGATGACGACGACGCGATCATCGACGCCGCCTTCCGGCAGCCGCGTCTCGCCGACGACCGGCCGCGGCCCGATGGCCATGAGGTCGTCGCGGTAAAGGGTAATGTCCAGGGAGCCGACCGGAGGCCGTGCCCCCTCCGCCCGGGCGATCTCGTCCGCGATGCGCTCCGCGAGCTGGACCCCCCTACGGTGGATGCCGATGAGGGAAAGGGCGTCCGTCCCCGCGCTCCTCTCGATGATCTCGCGTGCCATCCGGTCGAGCGCGCGCTCCACCGCCCGTTCGTCCAGGATCTGCTGTCTATCTGCTGCCATGCCCGGGGTTGCCAGGGGTACGTGCTGGAAGGTCGACGGGAAGGTATTCGGAGGGGTGCAGAGCGTCAACGACATCGACTTCGACTTCGACTTCGACGTTGGCTCGCTGCGCTCGCCTGGCGCGGCACCGCGCCGCGGCCGCCGTTCGAAGTCGAAGTCGATGTCGAAGTCGAAGTCGATGTCGATGTCGATGTCGCTGGACGGTCCAGTGTGCCTGGCCTATCTTCGGCCGCGACACCGCCACCCCCTGGACCACTGACACGCATGGACGCGATTACCGTCGATCCCGGCTGGCTCAGCCTGCTGCCGCCCCTCGTGGCTATCGCCTTCGCGCTGGCGACCCGGGAGGTCATCCTCTCCCTGTTCGCGGGGATCTGGCTCGGCGCGCTCTTCATCGTGGGCTACAACCCGGTGGGCGCCACGATGATGAGCCTCGAGGAGTTCATCCTGGAGCCGCTGACCGATCGGGACCACGTGGCCATCGTGCTCTTCAGCCTCATGCTGGGGGGCATGGTGGGCGTGATCTCCCGGAGCGGGGGTGCTCAGGGGGTGGTCGAGTCGCTGCGTCCGTGGGCGACCACGCGCCGGCGGGGCCAGGTGATCACCTGGGCGTCCGGGCTCATCATCTTCTTCGACGACTACGCGAACACGCTGATCCGCGGCAACACGATGCGTCCCATGACGGACGACCTGCGGATCTCGCGCGAGAAGCTGGCCTACATCGTGGACTCGGTGGCGGCGCCCATCGCGGTGCTCGCGCCGATCTCGACGTGGGT
>CAYXJH010000283.1:0-4748 GCA_964465415.1 uncultured Gemmatimonadaceae bacterium | reverse complement strand
GCCGCCGTAAGCTCGACGCGGACCGCGCCACCCTCGCCGTCCCGGTCAGGCTCGCCACCGGCGGGACCCGCCTCGGGCGCCGGCCCGAACAGTAGCGGGCCGACCGCAAGGGCGGCGAGAAGGCAGAGGTTGCGGAGAATGGACGAGCCGTTCATGCCCGGAAGATAGATCCGGGGGGCGCCCTGCCTCAAGCACCCCGTCCCATCGTCCGGCATCTACGACCCGCCGCGCGCCATCAGCACCGCCACCGTGACGCCGATGGCCGAGAGGGTGTTGAGGAGCACGTGGACCACGATCCCGAACCGCACGCTCCGGGTCCGCCACACCACCCACGCCATGGGCAGCACCACCAGGAACCGCCCCGGGTTTTCCGACGGCGATTCGAAGTGGTAGAGCGTGAACATGGCCACGGTGAGGACCGGCGCCCACGCCCCCCAACGCGCCACCGCCGGGAGCAGGTGGCCGCGGAAGTACAATTCCTCGACCCACGGCGCGACCACGCCGGCGAACACCAGCAGACAGCCCAGGAAGATGAGCAACGGCACCGTCGGCATCGCCACGAGCTGGTCCAGTTCCACGGGGTTCAGGAACCACTCCGGCAGCCAGGCGAGGAGCGCCTCGGCCAACACCGGTTCCAGGTAGCTCCCGGTGAGGACGAACACCACCGCGCCCCACGCGATCACCGGCACGGCCAGGAGCGTCATGCGGCCCGCCGACATCGGTTCCCGATAGTACACGGCCGCCGACACGTCCCACCGCCCCGTGCGACGCCTCCCCTGCCACGCCAGGTAACCCAGCATCCACGGCACGAGGATGACCGGGATCGTCGCCAGCGACGCGAACAGCGGCGGGAACCCCAGCCCCATCAGCCACGGCGCCGCCGCCAGGTAGAATGCGAGCATGGCCAGCCCTGGGCCAAGGTGCAGGGCTACGGAGCGGAGGACTCCGTGGCGGGGCGGCTCGGGGGTGGCGGTGGGCGCCCCGGACACCATGCTATGCGCTCGCGGTAACAAGGGAGTGAAAGAGCGCCCTCATTATGGCCAGACGATAACACGGCGGACAAGTCGCTCCATAGGTCTGGCTCACGACAACACCGGCATGACGCCCGGGTCGCTGGGCGATGGGAGCGCACGTTTTTCCGGTGGACCGGGCGCGGCGTGCAGCAAGGTCCTGAAATCGTTAACTTGGGTTAACCAATCCGGGAGACGAGATGGGACCTGGGCGATCCGGCGGTGCGCTGGTCCTGGCGATCGTTGCGGTGCTGAATACGATGGCCACTGGGGCGGTTGCCCAGGAGGAGGGGCCGGCGCTACGCGGGGACGTGGGGCTACGGCCCGGGTATCACGGCGCGTGGCGGACCGACCGGGACGGCGGGTCGAGCGATCGGCACGATGCCCGGGTGCGGGTGCAATTGGGCGGCTGGTGGACGGCGAGTCCGTCGTGGTCGATACGGGCGCGACTGGCCGGTCGTCTGTCGACGGACCAGGAGACGGCGCGGTTCTATGTCCGTGACCATGTGCCGGCGACGGACGGTCTCCGCCTGGGTGAGCTCACCGTCGACGAAGCGTACGTCCGCTGGAGCCCGGGTGACCGGTTCCAGCTCCGCGTCGGCCGGATGCAGACGTCGTACGAGCTGGCGGGTGTGCCCCGGAAGTCGCTGGACCGGAACGACAGTCCGAACACGGACGTGACGTGGACCGATGGGTTTCATGCGTCGATCCGTGTAGCGGACGGCTGGCGCCAGCACGTGGTGCTGCAGCGAAACGGCGATCGCGGCCCGTCCAACGTGGTGCGGCGTCCGCTGGACGCCACCGCGCCGGACAGCCGGGTGATCGTGTTCACGGCCGCGGAGCTCCCGGGCCGGTGGGGCCCGTTCATCCAGCGAGCGATCGACCTCACCTACATCCCCGGAGCGGTTCCCGGCCCGGCTCCGGACGCCGATCCGGGTGCGCACCGCGAGGGCTATGTCGCACTGGTGCTCCGGGGCGCGGTGCAGCCGGAGCCGACGCTGCTGGGCGGCCGGGCGGTGCTCGGTAGCGAGCTGGGCCATGCGTGGGGCACTCCGTCCCGGTCGCTACTCGGCACCGGCACCACCGGCGACGGGGATGGCCTGGCCTACCAGCTTTCGGCGAGCCTCATGGAGATGGGAGGTCGTCACTCGGTGGGGATCGTTTATTCCCGGGCGGGCGATGGCTGGCTGATCTCGCCCGACATCCGGGACAACAACCGGGAGGTGGAAGCCCGGTACTACTGGCACTACGCCCGTTGGGGTCGTCTCGACGTCCGGTTCCGGTCTCGTGAGGACCTGTTCCACCGGGTGGACGCCCTCCAGCGGAGAAGGGATCAGGATGTTTACATACGCACGACGCTCCGTTTCTGAGGCGGCGACGGTGTTCGCCGCGGCACTGCTCCTGTCGGGGTGCGGCTCCGCCGCGCCGGGCGCCGATGAGGACTGGAGGCGCGAGATGGAGGCCCGCTTCACGCCGGGCCTGCACACCCTGATGGTGGACGTGGGGATGCGCCACTCCACCATCTGGTTCGCCGGCGCCGCCGAGAACTGGCCGATGACCGACTATATGGTGCACGAGCTCGAGGAGGCCCTGAAGGACATCGAGGAGCTGCACCCGGTCTACCGGGATGTTCAGGTGGCCGCGCTACTGCGGGAGATGACCGCGCCGGCCATGGACTCCCTGGAGGCCGCCGTGGAACTGCGGGATCGGGCCGCCTTCGTGCAGGCGTACGACGGGTTGACGGAGGCGTGCAACCACTGCCATCGGGCGGCCGACCGCGCCGCGCTGGTGATCCAGCGGCCCACAGCGCCGCCGGTCACGAACCTGCGTTACGAGCCCTGATCAGGGTCGAGCCACGGGACCACCTCGGCGTGCAGGCGCGGAAGGCTTGACGCGCGTCCGCCGCCGAGTACCTTGGTGAGTCCGGAATTCTTCTCTCTACCAACCGAAACCCAACATGACGCCACGGCGGGCCGGAGGCATGCGGCTCATGCTGGCCATTCTGCTTCTCGTGCTGGTGGGCGGCGTGCTCGTCGCCTACCTCTGGGAGACGCTCAACCGCCTCATGACCGGGTTCTTCGAGCCCGTCCGCTTGCTGATCTCGCTCCCCGTGCTCGTATTGTTCGCAGCTCTGCTTCGAATCATCGCCCGGCTCATCGACGGCTGGGAGCGCCAGCCGGACGCGTGACCCGGGGCCCGTTCATGGAGGCAGGATGGAGGACCAGTCGCCGGCTACCGGCTCGGACCGGCCGGATCATACGGAACTGAGCCCCGAGGAGGAGCCCCGGGCCACCGGGACGCTGTTCCTCGTGATGATCATTCTCATGATCATCGTGGCCGTGTGGCTGATCATGTACCTGCGTCTGCTGGACCGGTGAGGAAGAAGCGAGGGAGCCCGTGAAGATCCACACCTGGGAGAAGGCCTTCATGGCCGCCGGCGCCGTCGTCCTGGTGGCGTGTGCGGGCGCGCTGGTGTTCGCCACGTTCGGCATGGACATCCACCTGCCCGGCGACCACGGCCGGATCCACCCCGACGAGGTGACCACCACCCCGCCGTTCGATGAGCCCGGCGTCCGGCAGTTGCCCGACGGTCGCTACGAGGCCGTGGTCATCGGCAGTGCCTGGCGGTTCCAACCCGACGAGCTCCGGGTCCCCCCCGGCGTGGAGATCGTGTTTACGGCCACGGCGACCGACGTCATCCACGGCTTCAACATCGAGGGCACCCGCCTCAATATGATGCTGATCCCGGGCCAGATCTCGCAGAACCGTTATACGTTCCGGGAGCCGGGGGAGTACCTGCTCATCTGCCACGAGTACTGCGGCCTGGGCCACCACATGATGGCCGGCCGCATCATCGTGGAGGAGGGCGCGACCGCGACGACGAACCCTTCCGCGACCACCGTTCCGGCCCACGGGGAGGTCCACTGATGGCGGCCCGGACCCCCATCGTGATCAACCCCCACGGGTACGATCTGCCCGACACCCAGCGGCGGGTGCTGCGCTGGACCATGTACATCGGCTATGCCGCGCTCGTCGCCGGCGTCTTCCACGGGCTGGCGAACGCCCTGGGCTACGCGGGGATCAGCATTCTGGGCTGGTTCCCCGGTCTCGGCACCTACTACCAGGGGCTCACGGCCCACGGTGTGGCCAACGTCCTCATCTTCACGTTCTCGTTCTCCAACGCGTTCCTGCCGCTGCTCACGGCCCGGGCCCTCAGCCGGCCGCTCCATTCCGGGCTCCTCTGGGGCAGCTTCGGCGCGCTCGTGGCGGGCAACGTGCTGGCCATCTACGCGGTGGTGAGCAACCAGGCCACGGTGCTCTACACAGCGTACGCCCCGCTCCAGGCCCACTGGACGTACTACCTGGGCCTGGCGCTCGTCGTGGTGAGCACGTGGATCGCCATGCTGAACATGTGGTCGGCGATGCGTGGCTGGCGGCGCGAGCACCCCGGGGCACGGACCCCGCTGCTGGCCTACATCTCGGTGGCGTCCTACCTCATGTGGTTCCTGGCCTCGCTGCCCATCGCCGTGTCGTTCCTCGGGTTCCTCCTGCCCTGGTCGCTGGGGCTGACGGAGATGATCGATCCCCTGTTCACGAGGACACTCTTCTGGTTCACCGGCCATGCGATCGTGTATGCGTGGCTGCTGCCCGCGTATGTCTCGTGGTATGCCCTGATCCCACGTCAGGTGGACGGCGCGCTCATCAGCGACAGCTACACCCGCATCGTCTGGATCCTCT
>CAYXJH010000282.1:0-4752 GCA_964465415.1 uncultured Gemmatimonadaceae bacterium | reverse complement strand
TCGACCGCATGCTCCCCAAGCAGGTCCGTCTGGTCCACGGCCCCGGCTGCCCCGTCTGCGTCACTCCCCTGGAGCTCATCGACCAGGCCATGGAGATCGCCAGGCGACCGGGCGTGATCTTCACCTCCTTCGGCGACATGCTCCGGGTCCCGGGCTCCGGCGCCGACCTCCTCTCGGCAAGGGCCGCCGGCGCCGACGTCCGGATCGTATACATCCCCCTGGACGCGGTGAGGCTGGCGGCACGGCACCCCGACCGGGAGGTGGTATTCTTCGCCGTGGGATTCGAGACCACGGCCCCGGCCAACGCCGCCGCCGTCGGGGAGGCGGACCGCCGGGGGCTCGAGAACTTCTCCATGCTCGTCGCCCACGTCCTGGTGCCGCCGGCCATGGAGGCCATCCTGGGCGCGGAGGGGCGTGGCATCGACGCCTTCCTGGCGGCCGGGCACGTCTGCACCGTCATGGGCTTCCGCGAGTACGAGCCGCTGGCCGATCGGTTCCGGGTGCCCATCGTGGTCACCGGGTTCGAGCCCGCGGACCTCCTCCAGGGCGTCCTCATGGCCGTCGACCACCTCGAGGCCGGGGGCTGGGGCGTGGCCAACCAGTACGCCCGCGCTGTCAGCCGGGACGGCAACCTCCAGGCGCGGGCGCTGGTGGACCGGGTCTTCACGGTCACGGACCGGAAGTGGCGGGGGATCGGGCTCATACCCGCCAGCGGCCTCGCCCTCCGGAGCGAACTCGCCCGCTTCGACGCCCGGGCCCGCTTCGGCGTCGGGGACCTCGCCCCCGCGGAGTCTCCCGCGTGCATCGCCGGCGCTATCCTCCAGGGGTTGAAGAAGCCGGTGGACTGCCACGCCTTCGGCACCGCCTGCACCCCCGAACGGCCCCTGGGTGCACCCATGGTCAGCTCGGAGGGGGCGTGCGCCGCCTACCACAACTACGGCCGGATACACGCATGACACACACACGACTGCGCCCCGCGCCCACTTCGAGCGGGGGCCTCCTCTCCGCCGCCTGCCCGCTCCCTCTCGAGGACTACCCCGCCGTGGTCATGGCACACGGGGGCGGGGCGAAGCTTTCGAGGATGCTCACCGAACGCCTATTCCTCCCGGCGCTGGGCAACCAGGAGCTGGCCAGGCTCCACGACGGCGCCATCGTTGAGCTGGGAAGCGCCCGGACCGCCTTCTCCACCGACACCTTCGTAATCTCCCCGCTCTTCTTCCCCGGCGGCGACATCGGCTCTCTCGCCGTCCACGGCACCGTCAACGATCTGGCCATGTGCGGCGCCCGGCCCGTGGCCCTCTCCGCCGGGTTCATCCTCGAGGAGGGGTTCCCCACCGACGACCTCTGGAGGATCGCACGGTCCATGGGCGCGGCGGCCACAGCCTGTAGCGTGCCCATCGTAACCGGAGACACCAAGGTCGTGGACCGGGGGAAGGCGGACGGCGTCTTTATCAACACCGCCGGGATCGGGATCATCGACGAAGGCGTGGACGTGGGACCCCACCGCGCCCGACCGGGCGACGCCGTCCTCGTCAGCGGCGAGATCGGGACCCACGGCGTCGCCATCATGAGCGTCCGCGAGGGGCTCGAGTTCGAGACCACACTCGCCTCCGACTCCGCACCACTCTGGGGACCCGTCCAGGCCCTCCTCACCGCCCTCGGGAACGACCTCCACGTCCTCCGCGACCCCACCCGCGGCGGAGTGGCCAGCGCCCTCAACGAGATCGCCGCCAGCGCAGGCACGGGGATCCGGCTGGAGGAGTCGGCTATCCCCGTCCACGACGCGGTCCGCGCCGCGTGCGAGATCCTGGGGCTGGACCCCCTCTACGTGGCCAACGAGGGGAAACTCCTGGCCTTCGTCGCGCCCCACCGCGTCGACGACGCCGTGGCCGCCCTCCGGCGCACTCCGGTCGGGCGGCAAGCCGCCCGTATCGGCACCGTCACCGAGGAGCACCCCGGCCGGGTGCTGATCCGCACCCGGATCGGCGGCGTCCGGGTGGTTGACCTTTTGTCCGGGGAGCAGCTCCCCCGGATCTGCTGAGCTTGTGGTGAAATGATTAACCATGTAAACTATTGGCGGCCCTATCGGCCCTTGATCCGCAAGATCGTTCTCGGCCGGGTGATCCCCACGACGAGGATGCTGATAGAGGCTCCGCGGCCGGTGGCAGTGGAGCCGGGAGTGACAGCCGGCGGGGATCGAAGTCACGAGGGAACGAACGATCCCATGCCGCTCCCGCCGACGGGAGTGCAGCGGTGGAGCGGCAGCCGACCCGCGGGGGCGAGGTGTGCCCGACCGCAGGGGGTGAAGGAGGAGCCGGATGTCTCCTGCTACGGCCGTGTTGAACGGCGCGGCGCGCGAGCAGCTCGACGCGATCATCGCGCGGAACCGGGCCCGCCCCGGGGCGTTGCTGACCACACTGGAGGAGGCCCAGGAGGCCCACCCTTCGAAGTACCTTCCTCGCCCGGTCCTCGGGTACGTGGCTGCCGAGCTCGGACTCCCCCTGTCGCGGGTCCAGAGCGTGGCCACGTTCTACCACTTCTTCAACCTGGAGCCCCAGGGTACGCACACGGTGGCGATCTGCCGCGGTACGGCGTGCCATACGCGGGGCTCGAAGGAGCTGCTGGACCTGCTCCGGGCGACGCTGGATTTCCCGTCGGTGAACGGGGAGGGCGAGAGGGGGTCCATGACGACGCGGGACGGGCAGGTGACGCTGCGCACGGTAGCGTGCATCGGCCAGTGCGCGCTGGCGCCCGTGTTGGAGGTGGACCGGGCGATCCACGGTCACGTAGGCGAGCCGAAGCTGAAGCGGGTGATGGCCGCGCTGGCTCAGGAAGGGGGCGAGTGAGATGAGGATCACGGACGTGAACGGGTTCGGGCAGCTTCGAGCGAACGGCCTGGCCAAGCTTCTTCCGGGGCGCCCCCGGGTGACGGTGGGGATGGGGACGTGCGGGGTGGGGAACGACGCGGAGGCGGTGTTCCAGGCGTTTGCGAGCCAGGCGGACGCGAAAGGAGTGGACCTGCTGCTGACGCCGGTGGGGTGCTTCGGGTTCTGCGCCGCGGAGCCGCTGGTGGGCGTGGCGCTGCCCGGGTCGCCGCTCATGATCCTGCACCGTCTGACGCCGGACCGGGTGAGGGCCGTGGTGGATGACATGGCCCACGGGAAGACGAGCGTGGCGGACGCGCTGTGCAAGATCGAGGAGTGGGACCACCTGACAGGGACCATGACCTACGGCCGTGATTTCAGCGACGTCCCGTCCTGGCACGAGCTGGATTTCTACAACGGCCAGCGCCGGATCGTGCTCCGCAACTGCGGTCTGATCAACCCGGAGGACATCGAGGAGTACGTGGCGGTGGGCGGCTACCAGGCGCTGTTGAAGGCGCTGGGCGAGATGCAGCCGGAGGAGGTGATCGAGGAGGTGCGCCGTGCCCGGCTGCGCGGTCGTGGGGGCGCGGGCTACCTGGCCGCGACCAAGTGGGAGTTCATGCGGCGGTCGAACGCGGAGCGGAAGTACATCATCTGCAACGCCGACGAGGGCGATCCCGGCGCCTACATGAACCGGAACGAGATCGAGAGCGACCCCCACTCGCTCCTGGAGGGGATGATCATCGGTGCGTACGCCATGGGTGCGGAGGAGGGCATCGTCTATGTGCGGGCCGAGTACCCGCTGGCGGTGCACCGGCTCCAGCACGCGGTGGAGGAGGCGCGGGCGCACGGCTTCCTGGGCCGCAATATCCTGGGCACCGGCTTCAGCTTCGACGTGAGCATCGTTGAGGGTGCCGGCGCGTTCGTCTGCGGCGAGGAGACCGCGCTGATCGCGTCGCTGGAGGGCAAGGCAGGGCGGCCCCGGCCGCGGCCGCCGTATCCGGCGGAGCAGGGTCTGTTCGGCTACCCGACCAACATCAACAACGTGGAGACGTGGTACAACGTCCCGGTCATCGTGGAGAAGGGCGGGGAGTGGTTCAGCCAGGTAGGGACGCCCGAGAGCACGGGGACCAAGGTGTTCTCGCTGGTTGGCAAGGTGAAGAACACGGGGCTGGTGGAGGTGCCGCTGGGGACGCCGCTGAGGACGCTGGTCTACAACATCGGCGGCGGAACGGGGACCACGCGGAAGGTGAAGGCGGTGCAGACGGGCGGCCCGTCGGGCGGGTGCATCCCCAGTGATGGCTTCAACGCCACTGTGGACTACGAGTCACTGGCGAAGCTGGGCGCCATCATGGGGTCGGGCGGCGTGGTGGTCATGGACGAGGATAACTGCATGGTGGACGTGGCTCGGTACTTCATCGAGTTCACCCACGGCGAGTCGTGCGGGAAGTGCATCCCGTGCCGGGCGGGGCTGGACCAGATGCTCCGGCTCCTGACGGAGGTGACCCACGGCCGCGCAACCATGGCGGACCTGGACCGGCTGAAGGAGCTGTCGGCCATGATCCGGGACACGTCGCTCTGCGGGCTGGGCCAGTCGGCGCCGAACCCGGTGCTCACCACCCTCGAGTACTTCATGGACGAGTACGAGGAGCACGTGCGGGGCGGCCGCTGCCGGGCGGGCGCGTGCACCGAGCTGTTCCTGGCGCCGTGCGAGAACAACTGCCCGATCCACATGCAGATCCCCCAGTTCCTCCAGCTCTTCAAGGAGGGTCGTCTGGAGGAGGCGTTCGAGTCGGTGCTCATGGACAACCCGCTCCCCGCCACCACGGGGCGGGTCTGCCAGCACCCGTGCCAGGACCTGTGCCGCCGGGCGGCCATCGACGCGCCG
>CAYXJH010000281.1:0-4754 GCA_964465415.1 uncultured Gemmatimonadaceae bacterium | reverse complement strand
CGGGGATGAACGCGCGGCTCGGGTTCTCGATCGCCGCGCACCTCAACCCGGACGTGCTGTTGATCGACGAGGTCCTGGCGGTCGGCGACTACGCGTTCCAGCAGCGGGCGTTCGAGCGCATTTCCGCCATGGTCCGGCGCGAGATCCCGGTGGTGATCGTGTCCCACCAGCTCGACCGGATCGCGCAGCTGTGTACGAGCGCGATCCTGCTGGAACACGGAAAGGTCGTCTTCAGGGGGAACCCTGCCGAGACGATCACCGAGTACGTGAAGGACCGGGTGGAGGCGGATGTCACGGCACAGGCCCGCTCGCCGATCCGACTCGAGTCGCTGGAAGCCGAGCCCACCGAGGCGGTGGCGTCGGGGTCCACGGTTCGCTTGCGGATCAACGGGCACACGCAGGAGGGCGAGGACATTCAGGGCTTGAGCATCGGCATCCGGGTGAGGGCCAGTCATACGGGCGAGATGATCTTCGCCACCGGGTCCGAGCGCGGGTTCCCCGGCCTCCCGGCGGAGGGTCCCTTCACCTTGCAGGTCGACCTGGACATGAATGTGGCGGGCGGGGTCTACTCGCTGGAGTCGCTGGTGTGGGACCGCAGGCGTGAGCAGGAGGTGGTCCTGGGCCCCGCCACGTACGTGCGCGTGGAGGAGGACTTCGGGTTCTGGGGCAAGGTGAATCTCCGGCCCCGGATGACGCTGCTCACGCCGGAGTCGGTCGAGCGGGCGTCCTGACATGCGCATCACGGTCGTGATCTGCACCTGGAACCGAGCCGAGCTGCTGGATCAGACGCTCCGCGCGATGCACGAGCTTGAAGTCCCGGCGGGCGTCGACTGGGAGCTGCTGGTGGTCAACAACAACAGCACCGACCACACGGATGCGGTTATCGATCGGCACACCGACCCCCTACCGGTCCGCCGACTATTCGAGCCGACGCCGGGGAAGAGCCATGCGTGCAACCTCGCGATCGCCGAGGCGACCGGCGAGCTCATCCTCTGGACCGACGATGACGTGCTCGTCGATCCGTCGTGGCTGGCGGCCTATGCCGCGGCCGCCCAGCGGTATCCCGATGCGGGGTTCTTCGGCGGCAAGATCACGCCCTGGTTCGAGGGCTCCCCGCCTCGCTGGCTGCGCGACCACTGGGGCATGGTGGAGAACGCCTTCGCCGTACGGGATCTCGGCGACGAGCCGTTCCGGTTCGATGACCGTGTCGTCCCGTACGGGGCGAACTTCGCCGTCCGCACTGCAGTCCAGCGGGCGTACCCGTTCGACACGGACCTGGGGCCACGGCCGGGCTCCGCGCTGCGGATGGAGGAGATCGTTCTCATCCGCCAGATGATCGCGGGCGGGGTGGTGGGCTGGTGGGTGCCCGAGGCACGGGTGCGCCATTTCATCCCCAGGAGCCGTCAGTCGACTCGGTACCTGCTGGACTACGGTCGGGGCTACGGCGAGTACCTGACGATCGCCAGGGGGCCGGTCGAAGGGGTGCACTGGTTCGGAAAGCCCCGGTGGATGTGGCGGCAACTCGTGACGACCGGCGTCCGGTATCACTTGCGCCGATTGTGGGCCTCGCCGCGGACCTGGCTCCGCGACCTGATGATCTATGCGGAGCAGCGGGGGAAGCTCAGCGCGTACGGTCGGGCGGTCCGAACCCCGTAACCGGCCCCCCGGTCTGTTCGGCGCCGGTCACCACCCGGCACCGATCCGCGGGCCACGTCTCCGGCGTGTGCCACCGGAACACGGTCAGGCGGAACTCCCCCGGGATCACGACCCTCTCCGCATTGTCATCGAGGTAGCGACTGACCGCCGGGCTCACGACGAACTCGTTGTTCAGGTGCCCCCAGTCCACGAGGACCAGGCCCGTCCCGTAGCAGTTGACCACCGTCTCGACGGACTCTTCGGTGCTGATGCTCGGGCGCGCCGTGATGCGCTCCGGAACGAACTCCTCCCCGGGCCACGAGTCCTCCACGATGTCCCGACCCAGCCCGATATCGAAGTCTCCGAGGTAGTAGATCGTCTTCGTGTATGCGGTGGTGAGCACGACATCGCTCTCCGCGGCGATCTCTCGCAACATCGGGGCAGCCCTCGCCCAGTCGGCCTCGGCGTACGGCCTTCCGGTCGGGGCGGGGATCAGCGTGCGGGCGCTCATCATGAACCCCCTGTTGTTGTACGCCAGGAACCCGAGGACTGCGAAGAGGATTAGTCCGGCCACGGCGTGGTGCGCGGCCCGCCTTAGCCGGCCGTCACCCTCCGCAAGTCCGAGGGCGGCCCCGGCGCGATCGACCAGCTCCCGGACCCGCGCATAGAGCCACGGCAACGCTTGCCCGAGGACCGCACCCCAGAGGATGAAGAAGAACGGAATCGCATAGAACAGGTATCGTTCCGATTTGAAGGCGGCGAGGCTGTGGAGTACGAACGGCACGCCGAACATGACGATGCAGAACGACGCCAGCGCCGGTCTGACCACCAGGCCCACCACCGCGGCCACCGGCAGGAGCGCCCAGAACGTGGCGTACCGGTTGAACCACATGTAGTAGTAGAATGGATCATCGGCGTACCCGGTCGCCCACGTCGCGGCGGAAGTGAACCGGTTCCACTGATCCGCGATCTGCTCACGGAAGAGGAGCGCGCCCGCGGCGGCGATGATGAGGACCGCCGCTGCGCCGGCGACCCCGACCAGCGGCGCCCGTTTCACCCTTCTTGCCGCCGCCGGGGTGGCAGCGAGCAGTAGCCATGCGATGAGCGCGAGGACCCCGATCCGGGTCGTCATCTGGAAGTAGTCGGCGAACGCCAGCATGATCACCGCGCCCACCGCGAGGGGTATGGCGGTCCGTCTCTCGGGACGACGGACGACCGAAATGTACACCGCCGCGACCGCCAGGAAGAACAGGAGCCCGTGGAGCGTATAGAAGCGGGCGAACTGGGATAGCACGATCGCGCCGGCATCCAGCGCGAACCAGCCGCCGGCGATCCAGGCCGCCAGTCGACCCACTGCCCACCAGGTCCAGGCGAAGACCGCCGTCACCCAGAGAGCGCCGAACAGAACGGCCGGCAGCCGGGCGACCTCGAGGCTGTCCCCGAAGAGCGCGATGACGCCGGCCACGATATACGTAAACAGCGCCGCGCGCCCGTACTCGCGGCCGCCTTCGATGATGTGGAGGGTGCCCTCCTCGAGCCAGGTGCGGGCGGCGAGGATGTGGTAGAACTCGTCGATCCAGGGCGAATCGCCAAGATGGAGGAGCCTGACGGCGGCCGCCAGGATGAAGATGAGAGCGAGGTGGGCCGGGAAGCTCGACCAGAGTCGCCTCCCGGGACCGTTCCCGGCGGCGGCCACGCGCGTCATGGCTCCCTGGACTCGGCGGACCGACATGGCGGCCAAGGTCGCATTCGTTCGACCGCCTGTCAACGCGCCTGATGGCGATCCATCACTCGAGGTGATCACGCAGGCGCGGGGCCAGCGCATCGGGTGCCAGCGCCGCTCTCGCGCTCGCGAGGTTCGCCAGCTGGGTACGGTACCGCACCGGGTCGGGGTCGTGTGTCAGCCGCCGCGCGACGTCGACCATGGCATCCACATCGTCACACAGGTAACCGACGTCACCGAACCGGGCGAAGAGGTCGCGCGTCGGCGGCGATCCGGCCAGGCCGATCAGCGGCCGGCCAAGGGCCAGCGCATCCACGATGCTCCCGCTCGCGACGTACCGATACGCGGTAGGACGCATGGGTAGCACGAGATAGTGGGCGTTCCGGATGCGACGCTCGTACTCCTCCCGCGCCAGGCGTCCATCGATCAGGTCCGGTAGCAGGACATTGTCCGGGCTGTGGACGGGCTCGTCCGGCGGAAATCGGCCGACCAGCTCGAACCGGGCCCCGGGGTCACCGGCCAGGGCACTGGCCAGGTGACAGAATTGGTCAAAGCCCTTGCCCGAAGTCGCCAGCCCGGGGAACGCGAATACGGTCGGAGGCCGGACATCCCCGGCCTCGGGCTCGGCACCAGATGCAGGGTGCGGATGGCCCGGTGGAGCCGGCTTCGCGAGTCCACCCATCGCACCGTCCATTGCCAGGACCGGATGGGGTATCCAGCGGACCCGGGCCGTGATGGCCTCGAAATCCGACTCCAGCGCTTCGGCTATGTGTTGACCCAGCACCAGCCACCGCAACCTGGGCGGCGGAGCCAGCCACCACATGAGTCTGGAGCGGCGCGACCCCATGGCGGCCCCGAGGACTGCGTGGAGCACAACCAGCACCCGTACCCGGGGGCGGCGCCACAACCAGGCCTTGATATCGAGCAGGCCAGCCATGGACATGCCCAGCAAGATCACCCGATCGATGCCCCGCTGGTCGATCAGTTCCAGGAGCTGTCCCCACAGCCGCCATTCAGCCCGGCGCCTGGACCCCCTCGACAGCCCGTGCCGCGCGGGAATCTCCAGTGGAAGCCACTCGACCTCTCTACCCATGCCTGGATCCATCTCGTTGACATGGTGGATGTGGGTGGCGTCGCCGGCGAACAGGGTGTGCGCTTCGGGGAACGCCGTCCGTGCCATCCCGAGCATGGCGGCGTTCACGGGCGCGTGCTCCCCGCCACGGCAGATCGGCTCGAAGAGGAGCAGGGTCGGGGGGTGCTGTGCCAGCGGATTCTCCTGATGGTGCGGGACGTGGGGATGATGGGCGACCGCCCGGAGGCGAGTCAAGCCGGGCTGTCCGTCGACTGGCGATGGGTGCCGGCGGGCCGTATCGTCTCGCTCCCGGTGGGATGGAGG
>CAYXJH010000280.1:0-4761 GCA_964465415.1 uncultured Gemmatimonadaceae bacterium | reverse complement strand
CGTTCGTAGGTCCATGCCGACCATCGCTCTATTGCTCGAGTCGGACGGCCCGGGAGGGGCCGAGCAGATGCTGATCAACCTGGCGGAGGAGCTCCGTCGACGCGGCCATGAGGTGGTGCCTGTGGGCCCGGCGAACGGGTGTGGATGGCTAGCCGGCGAGTTCCTGGACCGCGGCTTCGAGCCCGCAACCTTCCGGCTGCGCTCGGCGATCGACCCGAGCTGCGTCACCGGGTTGGCAGGGCTGTTTCGGGACCGGGCGGTGGACCTGGCTCACAGCCATGAGTTCACAATGGCCGTCTATGGGGCCGCCGCCGCCCGCCGCAGGAGCATCCCCCACCTCATCACCATGCACGGGGGGACGGGCTGGGGCGCGCGGTGGAGGCGCCGCGCCGCCATGCGCTGGGCCTTCCGGGCGAGCAGCGGGATCGTAGCTGTTTCAGACCCGACCCGCCTGGAGCTGGAGCGGATTCTCGGCACGGTTGCGAAGGTCTCGGTGGTGCCCAACGGAGTGCCGCGCCGGGACGGCGACCGGGCCCGACTTCGGCTCGAGCTCGGCCTCGGTGACGACGAGCCCCTGATCGTCGCGGTCGGGAATCTGTATCCCGTGAAGGGCCACGCCGTGCTCCTTCATGCCCTCGCCCAGGTGGAGGCCACCCGCCCCTGGCGCCTGGCGATCGCTGGCCGGGGCGAGGAGGAGACGCGGCTACGGGCCATTGCCCAGGAGCACGGGCTCGTGGATCGCCTCCACCTCCTGGGGTACCGGCCCGACATTCCGGATCTTCTCGCCGCCGCGGACATCTTTGCCATGCCGTCCCTATCCGAGGGCCTGCCTCTCGCGCTCATCGAGGCGATGTTCTCGGGCCGGGCCATCGTTGCTTCCAGCGTGGGCGGGATCCCGGACGCGCTCGGTGACGGGGCTGCTGGCATTCTGGTACGGCCTGGTGACGCCGGCGAGCTGAGCGCTGCGCTGACGCGCTTGCTGGGAGACCCCGAGCTACGCCATTCGCTCGGCTCGGCCGCTCAACAGAGGGCGGAGGCCGAGTTCACCACGACTCGGATGGCTGATGCGTACGAGGCGATCTACCGGCGCTTGCTCAACTGACCAGCGCGTCCAGCCGATCGAACAGAGCCTTCGCCTGCTCGCGTCGGTTATACCGGTCGACGCCGCGCAGGCCGGGCGGCCGCTCTCCAGCCCTGTGCTGAAGAATACGGGCACGCAGCGCCTTGCTGAGACCGGCCACATCGGTCGGGCCTACCACGTCGGCACCCGAGTCCCTCAGCACTTCTTCGGTGGCGCTACCGCGTTCTGCGAGGGCCAGCACCCACGCCTCGTACCGCATGTACTCGAAGACTTTCGAAGGGATCGCCAGGTCACTGTCCTGCGGCAGGCTGACGAGCATGGTGGCCTCGGCCAGGAAATCCAGCGCCTCGGCACGCGTTCCTGGCGGGCGCGTGTGCACGAAGTCCGTCAGCCCGACTTCCTGCGCGATGGTATGGATGGATGCTCCATCGAATTCCTGAACACTGCCCATCAGCTCGATACCGAACTCGGCCGGCGTCAGGTCGAGCTCGCGGACTACGGCCGCGGCGGCCGCGAACAGGGGGCCTGGATCTCTGTCCAGGTAGATGGTCCCGGCGTAGGCGACGGTGAAGCGCGCGTTGTGCCGCGGCGGCGGAAGAGGATCGTCATCGTATCCATTGAGCACCGCGATGATCCGGTCGCGCGACTCCGGATACGATCGGGCCAGCGCTTCTCGGTGCGGCTCTGTGTTCACCACCACGAGCGACGCGCGCTCGAGCACCCTGCGCTCGTGGCGCTCCGCCAGTCGCCACCATACGGGGCTGCCGACAAACGCCGGCAGGCGCTGCACCAGGCTCCAGGGATCCCGCATGTCCATCACGAACGGGAGCCGCGTCGCACGCTGAAGCCGCGCCCCCGCCCAGTGCGCCATATGCGGCGGTCCGCAGGTTATCACGGCCGCGTGCTGGTTACTGCAAAGCTGCCGCGCCAATCGGCCTGCGTCCCGAGCCCAGAGTCCCTCGGTAGCGTACATGAGCCAGGCGTGAACGGCGCGCCTCAGGTCGGACGGGCTGCGGAGACGGAAGGTCGCCTCGGCCCGCCCAACCGACCCCCCGGGAGCGCCAGCCGGCGAGGCGGTGGTCGAGCCCTCGCCTCCCCCGCCGGAGCGTTGTCTCGCCACCCGAGCCAGTGTCATGATGAGCCCTCCGAGACCATCCACCCAGTGGCGGCGAGTGGGCACACCGAAAACGCGGGTGCCCTCGGGTAGCTCCTCGAGGCGGGCCGGATCCACCGCCCCCAGGCTGGATGGGTCGATCGTCACGACATCGATGCCCCATCCCCGCTCCGCCGCGTGCCGGGATAGCTTCTGCCAGCGTAAGGCGCCCGCCGCCTGACTCGGCGGGAAGTGCGGGCTGATCAGGAGCAGACGTCGGTGCCGTTCGGCTCCGCTCGCCTGGAAGAAGGGTTTGGCGGACGCCGCCCGCCGGAAAGGAGACAGCAAGCTCATAGCTTCATCGCAATCACGAGCGCGTCCAGGCAACGGTCGATGCGGTCGTACACGTCGCGGAACACCTGGTCGGACTGGTCCAGGGGATCGCGGATCGTCCGTGTATCGATCGGCCGAGGGTCCAGGTCCCCGAGGATCAGCACCCCCTCCCGGTGTTTGAACCGGCGCCGCAGCATCCGGACGTGCGTCGGCGCGACGACCAGCACCAGGTCACTCTCGCGGAGCATGTCCATGTCGACCAGCCGGGACCGATGCCCGGACATGCCGACGCCGCGCTCCGACGCGACGGCCAGCGCCGTGTCCGGCGGCGGGCGTCCGGACTTGTGGAAGCCGGCCGAAACCACGCTCGTCGAGCCGGACGCGGTTCCCAGCAGGACCCGCAGCCGCTCGGCGGCGTAGGGGCTGCGACAGATGTTGCCGTAACACAGGACCAGGATGGACCGCGGCATGGGCCCGCGCCGAAGTCGACGCAACGCCGCGCGGCGTCGGACGGGGTGTAGAAGACGGTCCGGCAAACGGCGGATCGGCCGCAGCAGGGGACGCACGACGGACCAGGGCGACCTCACGCTTGCATCTCGACGGCTCGGCCGATCACGGCGCCGGACACCAGCCCGAAGATCGCGCCGGCAAGCTCGGCGGGTGGCGTCGGCCGTAGGTGGGTGAAGGCCGGAGTGAGCAGGATCGCGGCGATCACCACCGCCGCGCCGAGCGCGAGTTCCGGCGACCGGCGCCACCAGAAACCGACCGGCGCCAGCAGGACCGTCAGGAAGCCGACGTCCAGGACACGCCTGGCCGGTGGATCCAGGAAAGGCAGCCCGTGGAGCAGCGCCCAGGCACGGCCCAGCGTGAACCCGTGTCCGCACCCCAGGGGACGGTCGACCTCGACGCAATAGCCACCCCCTGCGCCCCACACACGGATGTGGACCGGGTCCGCGGCATCAACGCCCGCGAACGCCCCGGCGACCCGGATCTCCGGGGGGCTGAGCCTCAGCATTGCCGCCCGCGTATGGAATCGCAGCAGCAGGTCGTCCCACTGACGCGCCACGGTGACCACCAGGGTGCCCCGGCCCGCCGCCATCCGGAAGATCGGCCAGGTCCGTTCGCTGCCGGGGCCCACCACGGCGTGCACGACGAGGGTATCGCCGGCGCGGAGCGAGCGTCGGATCGCGGCCGGATCGTCCAGGCGGGTCGATGGGATCGGCACAGTGCCGAGGTGCGCGGCCAGGACACGGCCCGGATGGGACGGCTGCTGCTCCCGGTCCGGCGTCCACTGCCCGTAGTAGTCGGCCTCGGGGTAGCCGGGGCCCAGCAACCAACCGATCATCAGGACGGCACCGATCGCTCCCATCAGCGCCGCGGCTCCCAGCCTCAACCTTCGGGATCCGCGCGCGAACAGCCACCATCGACGTGTGCTCGCCAGCGCCACCCCGGCCGCCGCGCCGAGCGTGTTGAAGAACGTGTCCGTGGGGTTCGGGTTTCGGCCGGGCACCCAGTGCTGGGTGAGCTCGATGCCCGCCGAGAGCAGCAGCGCCATGACAACGACCCTGCCCGGCCGGACCCCGGCCAGCATGAGCGCGGCCCCCAGCGGGATGAACAGGAGCACGTTCCCGATGATGTTCGCCAGTCCCCGTTCACCGCATACCAGGCAGAAGCCCGACGCCTCGATCCCGCTCCCGCGCGCCGGCGTGAGCGTGAACGCCAGGATCCCCAGGACCGCCAGAACGGCGAGCACAGGGTACGGGCCGCGTTGCCTCATGGCTCGTACCCGGCCAGGAGCGCCACGATCTGGTCCCGCTCCGCCGGGCCGAGGAGGGAATGGGTCGGCAGGGTGACGAGTCTCCGGACGATCTCCGCGGCGCCCGGCAGACCTGGGCCGCCCGGGTGCATTCGTCGCTGGACCGGCGCGAGCTCGGACAGCGGTCCGGGGTAGCCGGGGGCGATCCCCAAACGGCGCGCGAGGCTGGTATCTGGCAGGCCGGAGACGCCCCGGCCCAGCAGGAGCGGGTACCGGAGATACCCGGGCGTCGTGTCCGGTATGGTTGTCACGGGGACCACGCCGGGTCGTTCGCGGATCGTCTCGCGCCAGTACCCGCCCCACCGCCGCCTCGCCGCAACCTCCTCGTCCGCGGCCGCCCCCGACCCCTGGAGGAGCGACGCTCCCGCGCGGGTCATGGCCGCCGCGTCGGACACGGGCTTGTCCTGCGTCTCCCCCAAGCCGAGCCACGGGATGGCG
>CAYXJH010000279.1:0-4765 GCA_964465415.1 uncultured Gemmatimonadaceae bacterium | reverse complement strand
TTCGCGGCTGCGACGGCCGTGGCCTATGCCGCGTTCGGCGTGACCGGATTCGAGGCGCTGGCGCTGGGCCTGCCGGGCGGCGGCCAGGCTGCCCGGGCAGGCGTGCTGAAACTGCTCGAAGCAGGTGAGGTGGCGCTCTACGTCTTCTTCTTCCTGTTCCAGGTCAACCTCCTGTGGGGATTGCTGAACCTGCTCCCGATCTGGCCGCTGGACGGCGGGCGGATCGCGGCGATCGCCTTCGAGCCCCTGGGCAGGGGCGCGGGGCGGAGGGTTGGCGGGGGCCGGAGGATTGCCCACGCCGTGTCCATGGCGACGGCGGGGGCGCTGGGGGTGCTGGCGCTGGTCGGCGGTCGCTGGTTCGTCGCCCTGTTCCTCGCGTACTTCGTCTTCCTCAACTACCAGCACGGCTGGGGGTCGGACGGTGCCCGCGTCGCCTGATGCGCTGGGGGGCGTCGAGGGGATCGGTCGACTCCCCGACCCCCTGACGGCGTTCCGCACCTGGTACGAGGAGCAGGCGAGCCACGTTTTGTCGGATGCGGCGGCCGCGTGCTGTCTGTCGAGTATCGGGCTCGACGGGTACCCGGCCGCCCGGTTCGTCGCGTTGAAGGAGGTGGATGACCAGGGCTTCATCGTGACCGGGCCGCTGGAGTCTCGCAAGGCGGCGGAGCTGGAGCGGCGCCCCAGGGCCGCCCTCACGTTCTGGTGGCCGCACGTCGGGCGTCAGGTGCGCGTTCAGGGCGACGCGATGCCCATCCCCCCGGAGCTGGCCGATCGCCATTTCCGGGAGCGGCCGCGGGACGCGCAGCTTCTGGCCTGGGCCTCGCGGCAGGGTCAGCCATTGGTCTCCCGCGGATCGATCGGCGATCGGGTACGGGAGGTCGCCGCCCACTTCGCCGGCGGGCCCATCCCCCGTCCGACGACCTGGGGCGGGCACAGGATCGTGCCCGTGCGCGTCGAGTTCCTGGCGTTCAGCGCCGATCGACTCCATGATCGGCTCCTGTTCACCCGCACCGACGACGGCTGGACACGCGAGCCACTGCAACCCTGACGCGTTGGAGCCACATGACCGAGGGCGAGATCGCGGGACTCCTGGAGTTCCTGCGGGCCGCGGAGAAGCTCAAGACCCAGAAGCGGAGCGGATGGACGTCGGCCGGAGAGCAGGAGAGCGTCGCCGAGCACACCTGGCGCGTATGCCTCATGGCCCTGTTGGTCCGTGATGAGTATCCGGCGCTCGACTACGCCAGGCTGGTGAGCCTCTGCATCGTCCATGACCTGGGCGAGGCGATCGGCGGCGACATCCCCGCGCCGGCGCAGGTCGGGGGGGCTGCCAAGGGCGACCAGGAGCGCCAGGACCTTCTTCGCCTACTCCAACCCCTGCCCGATCGACTGCGCGACCGGATCACGGGCCTCTGGGACGAGTACGAGGCCGCGGTCACACCCGAGGCCAGGCTCGCGAAGGCCCTCGACAAGCTCGAGACCATCGTCCAGCACAACCAGGGCAGCAATCCGCCCGGCTTCGACTATCGCTTCAACCTCGCCTACGGTCAGCGATTCATGCGCGACGACCCGCTGATCCTCTCCCTCCGCGGCCTGCTCGACGAGGAGACGGCGCGGCGTTCCAGAGAGTCCGGCCATGCCTAGTGTTGTGACGCCGAAATGGCGTGGCATTCGAACGACGCCGCACTTCGTGTCGCTGCCTTGCGCCTCCTTGGAATAGCGTTGCTATGCCGCGTGACCGCGCCCTGCGAGCCGGGCGCGGCGCCGCTCGCGGCGTTCACGCCAGTTCAGCATCACAACACTAGCGTCGCGGTTCCCGCCGGCACCGCGATTCTGGGGCTTCCCAGCAGACGCACTCTTGAGATTCTGGTGCCGGTGCGCGTACCGTTCGCCGCGGTTACGTGGACGGCACGGTTCGGACGGGAGGCTACCATGGCGGTGATGGACGAACGCGCGCAGGGCTGGCGACCCCCGACGCGCTACCTGGATCGACCCGGCGGTCGGATCGCCTACGACGTGACGGGCAGCGGTCCACTCGTGATCTGCATGCCCGGGCTCGGCGACATCCGGTCCGTCTACCGGTTCATGGCGCCGCGGCTGGTTGAGGCCGGCTACCGGGTCGCGACGATGGATCTGCGAGGGCACGGAGAGAGCGACAGCACGTTCGACGCGTTCGATGACGTCGCGGCCGGCGAGGATCTCCTTGCGCTGGCTGCGGAGCTGGGCGGACCGGCCGCGGTGCTCGGCAGCTCCATGGCGGCGGGTGCCGCCGTGTGGGCCGCCGCGGAGGAGCCGGACATGGTCAGCTCACTGGTCCTCATCGGTCCCTTTGTCCGGGACATCCCCGTCAGTTTCCCCAAGCGCCTTTCCATGCAGGTGGGGCTGTGGCGGCCGTGGGGGCCCAGGGTCTGGTCGATGTTCTACGCATCGCTCTATCCCGGCGCGCCGCCCGTTGACCTGGCGGAGCACATCGCGGCCATCCGGGCGGGCCAGAGCCGGCCAGGCGCCTGGACGGCGTTCATCGCGACGACCCGCACGAGCCACGCCCCCGCCGAAGCCCGCCTGAGCGACGTGATGGCGCCATCGCTGGTCGTCATGGGTACGGCGGACCCGGATTTTCCCGACCCAGCAGCCGAAGCTCGCCTCATCGCTGACCGACTGGACGGATCGACGTTCCTAGTCGCCGGCGCCGGGCACTACCCCCACGCCGAGTTCCCGGACGTGCTCAACCCAGAGGTCCTGCGGTTCCTCGGGGAGTCGGGCGGGAGGTAGGATCGCGGTGGGCGGACGCCCGCTCACCCGGACGCCGTACCACTCTCCACTTTTCACCCATCGAGCCATGCTGAACGAGCCCCGTGACGCTGAAGCCGGGGGATTTTACCGCCAAGGCTGCCATTCCGGTCGACCTGCGGCTCCGTCGAACGGGGGCGCGCCATGGCCAGATGGGTTGAAAGTGCAGAGTGGTACGGCGTCCGCGGGTACTGTCACCCGGACTCCGACACGATACGCGGCGGGCCCGCGTCCGGGGGCGTGGCCTCGCTTTCCCGATCGAGCACACTCCGCACGAAGGCGCGCCACCAGTCCCAGGGCGGAGTGGGCGCGGGCCGGTGGTGCTGGTCGAGCTCGGCCCAGGTCCGCTCGTGGATCTCCTGGCCGCGGGCCAGGGCGTCCTTGACCGTGATCCCCTCGTCCTTGAGCCATCTGCGACCGATCTGGGCATGGAGCACCTCGTCGGCCCAGTCGAAGTCATGGAAATGTTCGGACAGGGGGTCGCCGGCCTCGCGGGCGGTCTCGTACTCGTAGCGCTTGCCGGTGTCCCCGGCCATCAGGCTTTGCTCGATGGCGTAGAGCAGGATCTGGCGGTCACGGGGGTCGGCGTGCCGGTTCAGACGGAGGGAGAATCCGACGTGGAGGGGCAGCCGGGTCCAGTCGACGCCGCGGTCCGCGAGGGCGACCGTACCCATCATCGCGTGGCGAGCCTCATCCCAGAGCTGGCGGGCGTAGTCGCGATAGAAGCCCCAGGGCCGATCGCCGCGCTCCGCGAGGAAGGATGCCATCACCTCCGGAACGTCCATCTCGAGCGAGCGGCGGCACAGCAGCGCCAGGTTTCGCTCCTCGGCGGAGACGCCCGGCATGTTGTAGACGAGCTGCGGTGGGTAATCGAACTCGTGGACGCCGTCGAACCGGCCGTCCCGCCGCGGCGTGGTGTCGGGCACGAACGGCTGGCCGGCACGGGCCTGCGGCAGTGAAGCGTCGGGTCGCGGTTCGTCACCGGCGATCCCGCCGGCGGCGGCAAGAAATGCGCGGAGATGGCGCTGCCAGGAGGCAGCGGCCTCGCCGGTCGCTCGCCCGGTTTCAGCCCGTCCGGCGTTCGCGGGCTCACCGTTCAGCAGGGCCTCCAGCGCCCGCCTACCCCAATCCACCGCTTCGTCCTGCTCGATCAGGATGAAGCGAAGGACGCGGCGGGTTGGGTGGTCGACGAGTGGGTTCGTGGCGGCGAGGTGCGCGCGGATCGCCGCGGCCAGGGCTGGGCATGCGACGCCGTAGAGCCCGGCCACCAGCTCGACCGTCCCGTCCGACCGCAGCAGCTCTTCGAGAAACGCCTCCAGGGCGTCATCCGGCGCCGTATCCATTCGCGGCGGCGGGCTCCGCATCTCGGTGATCCGCCTGCGGATCGCATCGGCGTGCTCGGCGTTCTGCCACAGATGCAGGGCGAGGCCGCACTTGACCTCCCACTCCGGGGTGGCGGGCAGGTGTGCGGCCGCGACGTCCATGAGTCCTTTCGCGGTCCAGTGCAGGCGAAGCAGACGCCGCACGCTCTCCTCGACGGAGAAGCCGACGCGAGCGGCCTCCTCGTACGTGCAGAGTCCGGCGAGCTCAGGCACGGGGTTCGTGGCGGATTGGTCTACGGACATGACCTTTCGTTCGTACGTGCACGATGACGGGCGGGACCGTTCGCATCATAGCGCACTGTGTCCTGGGCGACGTAGCCCGCCTCGGCCAGCACGATGAGCAACGCCTTCTGGACCGCCCGCTCGGGCTGCACCGGCAGCCACCACTCGTCCAGCGAGTGGGCCCCACCGCCCTGTCCGCCCCGGCCGATCGTCGTGGCGGGGATGCCCAGGGCCATCGGGACGTTGGCGTTGGTGGACCCGCTGCTGGTGCTGGGCGTGAGGCCCAGCTGCCGGGTCGCGGCCAGGGCGCGCTGGATCATCGGCGAGTCCCGTGACACCGACGCGGCGGGGCGCAGGCCGACACGGTCCACGTC
>CAYXJH010000278.1:0-4768 GCA_964465415.1 uncultured Gemmatimonadaceae bacterium | reverse complement strand
TCGACATCCACGACGTCATCTACGTCCACATCGACAAGAAGAAGAAGTTCCCGGCGACCGCGCTGCTGCGCGCGTTCGGCTACGGGCGCGACGAGGACGTGCTCCGGCTCTTCATGGAGGCCAAGGCCTTCGATCCGGCGGACTTCGAAGACGAGGGCAGCCGCCGCGAAGTGGTGGGCGCGCTCCTCGCCGAGGAAGTTGTCGACCCCGACAGCGGGGAAGTGCTGGGCGAAGTCGCCGAAGAGCTCACCGACGAGCTGTTCGATCGCCTGCAGCGGGCCGGGATCAAGTCGGCCAAGATCTTCAGCGCCGGCGCCGAGGGCGGGTTGAGCCGGGGCGAGAGCCCATTGCTCAAGAACACGTTGCGCAAGGATCCCACCGACGACGAGGAGAGCGCGCTCTCGGCCATCTACAGCCTGCTCCGGCCGGGCGACCCGCCGAACATGGAGACGGCGCGCGAGGCCATCGAGCGCATCTTCTTCAACCCGAAGCGCTACGACCTGGGGCGGGTGGGCCGCTACAAGATCAACCAGCGGCTGAAGCTGAACATCCCGCGCAACCACACGGTCCTCACGCAGGAGGACTTCATCGCCATCATCCGCTACCTCATCGATCTGAGCGAGGGGCGGGGCTTCATCGACGACATCGACCACCTGGGGAACCGCCGGGTCCGGACGGTCGGCGAGCTGATCGCGAACCAGTTCTCCGTCGGTCTGTCCCGCATGGCGCGGCTCGTCAAGGAGCGGATGTCCATCACCACGGATGTCGAGAAGATCAACATCGACGACCTGGTGAACGCGCGCACCGTGAGCGCCGTGATCCAGGCGTTCTTCGGCTCGAGCCAGCTCAGCCAGTTCATGGATCAGACCAACCCGCTGGCGGAGATGACGCACAAGCGTCGGCTGAGCGCGCTGGGGCCGGGCGGGCTGACTCGGGAGCGGGCGGGATTCGAGGTGCGCGACGTCCACTACTCGCATTACGGCCGCATGTGCCCGATCGAGACGCCCGAAGGTCCGAATATCGGGCTGATCACGAGCCTGACCACGTTCGCCCGGATCAACGAGCTGGGCTTCGTCGAGACGCCGTACCGTAAGGTCGTGAAGCACAAAGTGACCGACGAGATGGTGTGGCTCGACGCCCTCGAGGAGGAGGAGTCGAAGATCGCCCAGGCGAACGCGCCCCTCAACGATGACGGCTCGTTCGCGAACGAGTTCGTCCTCAGCCGGTGGCGCGACGACTACCCGCTGCTTCGCGCCGAGGAGATCGACTACATGGACGTGGCGCCGGACCAGCTCGTGAGCGTGGCCGCCGCCCTCATCCCCTTCCTCGAGCACGATGACGCGAACCGCGCCCTCATGGGCTCGAACATGCAGAGGCAGGCGGTCCCGCTCCTCTTCCCGAAGACCCCGCTCGTGGGCACCGGGCTGGAGGAGAAGGTCGCCCGGGACTCGGGCGCCGTCATCCTGGCCCGGCGCGACGGCGTCGTGGTGGAGGTGACGGCCGAGAAGGTCATCATCGATACCGGCGCGGTCACCCCGGGCTCCAGCGACGAGCCGCTGGCCAAGCTGGCCCAGTTCGACCGATACCGGCTCAAGAAGTTCTGGCGCACCAACCAGGACACGGCCATCAACCAGCGCCCTCTCGTCCATCGTGGTCAGGAGGTGAAGGCGGGGGACATCATCGCCGACGGCCCGAGCACGGACCACGGCGAGCTGGCCCTCGGTCAGAACGTGCTGGTGGCCTTCATGCCGTGGTACGGCCACAACTTCGAGGACGCCATCGTCCTCAGCGAGAAGCTGGTCAAGGACGATACGTACACGTCGATCCACATCCAGGAGCTCGAGCTCCAGGTGCGGGACACGAAGCGCGGGATGGAGGAGATCACCCGCGAGATCCCGAACGTGGCGGACGAGAGCCTGGTCAGCCTGGATGAGCGAGGAATCGTGCGCATCGGCGCCCGCGTGCGGGCCGGCGACATCCTGGTGGGGAAGATCACGCCGAAGGGTGAGACCGAGTTGTCCCCCGAGGAGAAGCTCCTCACCGCCATCTTCGGCGAGAAGGCCAAGGACGTGAAGGACAGCTCGCTGAAGGTGCCGCCGGGCATGACCGGCGACGTCATCGACGTCAAGATCTTCAGCCGGCGCATTGATGACCCCCTCCTGGAGAAGGAGCGAGGAGAGCGAATCGGGCAGCTCCGGACGTTCGAGCGCGAGGAGATCCAGCGGATCGTCGAGGCGCGGGACGAAGAGCTGCGCGAGCTGCTCAAGGGCAACACGGTCGCCCTGATGCTCAAGAAGGGCACCGTCGAGCCGCTGGTGGACGAAGGCACCAAGCTGAGCGTCAAGGCCCTCGAGGCCATCGACTTCAACGAGGTCGACATGACCACGCTCAAGGTTCAGAACAAGGCCGCGAGCGAGCGGATACGCCGTCTGATCGACGCGGCGAAGGACCGGGTCGGAAAGGTGCGCGAGAAGACCGAGGAGCAGATCGACAAGGTCTTCCAGCCCGACGAGCTGTCGCCGGGCGTGGTCCAGCTCGTCAAGGTCTACCTGGCCGAGAAGCGGAAGATCAGCGTGGGTGACAAGATGGCCGGCCGGCACGGGAACAAGGGCATCATTGCCCGGATCGTGCCCGAGGAGGACATGCCGTTCCTCCCCGATGGGACGCCGGTCGAGATCGTGTTGAACCCTCTGGGCGTTCCCAGCCGGATGAACGTGGGCCAGGTCCTGGAGACGCACCTGGGCTGGGTCTGTGAGCTCCTCGGATTCGAGGCGAAGACCCCGGTCTTCCAGGGTGCGACCGAGGATGAAGTGGGTGCGCTGATCAAGCTGGGTGGCGTGCTCTGGGCACACCGCGCCCTGGGTGTGCGCAAAGCCGAGCCCCCGACGTTCGGCCACGGCGACACCCTGGAGCTGATCCACGCGATCCAGGACGCAACACGCAGCGGGCGCGTGGACGCGCCCGCGGACGGCAACGGGGCGGATCCCAACGAGACCGGCCTGGGTATGCCGCTGGACAGCTACCTCGGCGGCGCGCCGAAGTCTGTCGTCGCCAAGCTGGGGGCGTTCAAGGAGTACCTCGTGGCCGCTGCCGCCGAGGTCGCCGCGCGCGACGAGGCGGAGGTAGCCGACCTCTTCCCGGCCATCGATGCGCTCGGCCGGAAACGCACGAAGCTGGACGGCCTGGACGACGCGATCCGCGAGTTCATCATGCGGGCGGGCCTGCTCCCAGCCGGGAAGGTGTGGCTCCGGGACGGTCGGAGCGGTCAGCGCTTCCACCACCCGGTCACGGTGGGCTCGATCTACATGCTCAAGCTCAGCCATCTGGTCGACGACAAGATCCACGCCCGGTCCATCGGGCCCTACTCCCTGGTCACGCAGCAGCCGCTGGCCGGGAAGGCGCAGTTCGGTGGGCAGCGGTTCGGAGAGATGGAGGTCTGGGCGCTGGAGGCGTACGGCGCCGCGCACACGCTCCAGGAGATCCTGACGGTCAAGAGCGACGACGTGTCGGGTCGCTCCAGGGTCTACGAAGCCATCGTGAAGGGTGAGAACCTGCCGGAGCCGGGGATCCCCGAGTCGTTCAATGTGCTCGTCAAGGAGCTCCAGTCGCTCGGGCTGTCGGTTACGCTGGGCCGCGAAGAGTAAAGGGGAGGGTAAATGATCGATTTTCCGCGTTCACGGGATCCGCGGTCGAGTGACTTCGACTTCATTCAGATCAAGGTCGCATCGCCGGAGGAGATCCGGGGTTGGTCCTACGGCGAGGTGACCAAGCCGGAGACCATCAACTACCGCTCGTTCAAACCGGAGCGAGATGGGCTCTTCTGCGAGCGGATCTTCGGACCCGTCAAGGACTGGGAGTGCCACTGCGGGAAGTTCAAGCGGATCCGCTTCCGCGGGCACGTCTGCGACAAGTGCGGCGTGGAGGTGACGCTCAGCAAGGTGCGCCGGGAGCGGATGGGCCACATAGAGCTGGCGGTCCCCATCGTTCACATCTGGTTCTTCAAGACGCTGCCGAGTCAGCTCGGCTACCTGTTGGGCATGACCCTGCGAGACCTGGAGAAAGTCGTCTACTACGCCAGCTACGTGGTGACGCACCCCGGTGGCCAGGACGTCAAGTTCCAGCAGCTCCTGGACGAGGACGAATACTACGACCTGCGCGTCAAGGCCCGGGAGGAGGAGGACTCCACGTTCAAGGCGGAGATCGGCGCGGAGGCGATTCGGACCCTGCTCAAGAAACTGGACGAGCCGACCCGCCAGGTCGACGACATGAACGCGGACGGTAAGGGCCTGGACCGTCTGGCCGAATGGCTTCGCGCCGAGGTGGCGACCGAGACCAGCCAGCACCGCAAGAAGCAGAAGCTCAAGCGCCTCAAGGTCACCGATGCGATCCGGAGCTCGGGCACCACGCCGGAGCAGCGGAACCGGCCGGAGTGGATGATCATGGACGTGGTCCCGGTCATCCCGCCGGACCTGCGGCCGCTCGTGCCCCTCGATGGGGGCCGGTTCGCCACCAGCGACCTGAACGATCTGTACCGTCGCGTCATCAACCGGAACAACCGGTTGAAGAAGCTGATGGACATGCGCGCGCCGGAGGTGATCCTCCGCAATGAGAAGCGCATGCTCCAGGAGGCGGTGGACGCCCTGTTCGACAACGGGCGCCGGAGCAAGGCGATTCGCGGTCGCGGCAAGCGACCCCTCAAGTCGCTCTCCGGCATGCTCAAGGGGAAGCAGGGTCGGTTCCGCCAGAATCTCCTCGGCAAGCGAGTCGA
>CAYXJH010000277.1:1031-4788 GCA_964465415.1 uncultured Gemmatimonadaceae bacterium | reverse complement strand
GATGCCGACTTTCTCCACCGGCGCGGGAGGCATGGAGCTGAGGTAGACCATCTCGCGCCCGGTCCGGTCGTCCAGGCTGAAGCCCGCCGCCCTGAACCCATCGGCGCCGCGGAACAGCCCGGGCTCCACCTCCCACATCCGCTCGCTGCCCATGGGGGACCGGACCAGGATGTCGCCGTGGTCGCCCGCCGTGACAGTGGCCTGCATCACCAGGCCGATCAGCTTCTCGAAGGTGGTATGGGACCGGCGCACCATCTGGTAGCGCCCCTCGTACTCGGCGGCCCGTTCCGCCCACCCGGCGGGGGGCGCATCCAGGGTGAAGGCCGGGACCGGGAAGAAGCGGTCCAGGAACGCGCGCATGAACCGGTCGATGGCCAGGAGCGAGCCGCCCTGGGAGTTGTACGAGACGAAGACGCCCAGCCCTTCCTCGGGGAAGAGGGCCATGTCCGTGAAGAACCATTGGGTCCCGCCACCATGCCCCACGATTCGGACGGTCTGGGTGCTCTTCTCATAGAGACCCAGCGTCATCCCGTTGACTCTGGGGTTCGGCGCCAGCGCCCGGTCCAGCAGCCCGGCGGCGGTGCCCGGCTCCAGGATCCGGGTCTCCCCATTGGCGCCGCCACCCAGGAGGGCGGCCATGAACGCCGCCATGGCCTCGGCCGAGGCGCTGATGGACCCGGCGGGCGCCATGGCCCCGATGTGCTCGAACGGCTTCGCGACGAACCGACCGTCCTCATGGGCGAATCCAGCCGACATGTGGGGTGCCAGGGGGTCGGGCAGCGGCTCCCGGGAGGAGGCGTAGGCCATCCCGAGGGGCGCGAGGATCCGCGTCTCCACGTACTCCTCCCACGAGAGCCCGCTCACGCGTTCCACGATATAGCCCGCCAGGGCTGAGGCGTAGTTCGAGTACGACGGCAGGGTCCCGGGCGGCCGGACCCGGGCGGGCATGTTGCGGCTCAGCCACTCGCCACGACCCAGCGCCCCGGTCTCGCCGAACAGCCCGAAGACCCGGTCCTCGAAGCCGGGCGTGTGGGTGAGGATGTGGCGGAGGGTGATGGGCTGGTCGTACGTGTCGGGGATCTGGAAGTCGAGGTAGTCGTTTACGTCCCGGTCGAGGTCGAGGAGCCCTTCGTCGCGCAGCTGGAGGACCGCCACCCAGGTGAACGACTTGGTGACCGACCCGATCCGGAACAGCGTGGTGGCGGGGTCCACGGGGGTTCGGAGGTCGGCGTCGGCAAACCCGTACCCCTTCGAGAACAGGAGCGCCCCGTCCCGGACGATGGCGACGGTGGCACCGAGCACTTCGTGATCCGTCATGTGGGCTGCCATGACCCCATCCATGAAGGCCTCGAGGGCAGCCATGTCAGCCGGTGGCCCGGGGGCGGTCTGGGCGGAAAGGGTCCCGGTCGCGACGGTTGCGGCCAGGGTCAGAACGCCGCCGGCCAGGGTCGAGCGGCCGGATCGAGTGCGGTGTCGCATGGCCCCATCCCGTTGTTGTGATCGACTCCGGACGCCCGAGCGCCCGGTGTTGACGCAACGATAGGGGGCCGGGTCCGGTGCTGCGACCCCCCGACCTGGGCCGGGATGGGGGAGTCGAGGGGGGAGGAAGGCCAGGGCTACCCCACGGGGTATCCCCCGCCGTTTCCCCCGATCCGGCGGGTCGTGGGTGACGCGCACGTCCTGGTGAGACACCATCCTGTGACCAGTGAACACACCGGCCCGTCTGGGCCCGGGACCTGAGGCTGGGAGGACAGTCGTGAACAGACGGATGACAACCCCGCTCGCATTTGCCGCCGTGGCGCTGGCCGGCTGCGTAACCATGAACCCATCGGTGGTGGATCCCGACGTGTACCTCGGCGGGCGCAGCCATCCCGCTGAGGCATACGGGCCCGCTGGTGCCCCGTCCATCCTGCCGCTGCTGGATGTCCGGATCGACCCCATGGACCGCCTGTTCCTTGTGAACATCGCCGACGATCCGGTCTACGAGGGAGTGGAGCTCCAGACCTTCCCCCGCCCGGATGGCGAGCCGGATGTGCGCGTGCTCCTCTGGCGCCCCGACACGGTGGATGTGTACGACTCGCCCGTCCGTGAATTCGACGAGGCCGTCGATCGGCGGACGATCGAATCCCTTGTCAGCCCCCTGGCCGTCACGATGCAGCGTGCCGGGTTCGACTACCGCTTCGACATCACCGAACACGGGCTGGATGCGGAGCTCCGAATGACGGATCGGCAGGGGAGGGACGTGGTGGTGGAGGTGGTGGAGACGAGGGGAACGCCCGTGACCGGTGGGCTCATCGCGCCGGTGGGTGCATCGAGCGCGTCGCCCGACTACCTGCCCGTGTTCTTCCTGGACGAATTCGCGCTGGTCAAGCGGCGCGGCACGAGGGTCACCATCTCGGTGGACGGGGCTCACAGATCCCCGTCGAAGATGACACGGCTCATCAAGGGACCGGCGGCGTACTTCACCCGGTACTCGAACCGGGTGGTGATCGCCCATTGGAACGAGCGGCGTGAGGCGCTGTTCCCGCCCCGTCCCGTTGCGCCCGGGCAGCCGATTGTAGCGATGAACGGGATCGAATACCGGATCGCCTGGAACGGCGACCGGCCGGAGATCGCCGCGGCTGTGGCGACCCAGGGCGACGACGCCGTGACGTTCCTCTTCTCCCCGGCGCTTCCCGATGTTGCGACGCTCCGCCCAGGAGCTCGCGTGGACGGACGTTTCGTGATCAACGTCAACGATGTGCGTGGCGTGGTTGCGGGCGAGTACGAGGTGGAGCGACGTGGGGATGCCGCTCACCTGGTCTTCCAGCCCTTGGACGCGTGGCAGCCGCCAATCCTTCGCGGGCCGTCCTGGGTGGCGTCCTACCGGTACGAAGCCGAGATCGACCTCGCGGGCGCCATGCCGCGCCTGCACAGCCGATGGGTGCGGCCGTAATCGCCGCTGGGGTCCCTGGAACGTCTTGTTACGACCGGGCGCACCCGGTCGGGAGGATTCGATGAAACGCAGAGAAGCGGTAGCAGCCATGGCGATCGCCCCCCTGGAGCGTGCCGAGATCGCGGCTGTAGCCTACGTGCCGGTGAGGGAGAGGTGAGGTGAGGCGGGATCCCCGCGCTGCGGCGGGGGGCCGGTGACAGTCATCCCCGGACGCCCCAAACGTCCGATTCTCCTGTCGGCAGCCCGTGCCCCGCTGCCATCAGCTCACACAACCGCGCGACGAATCGTCCCACCGGCGCTCCGTCGGTGACGGCGTGATCGAAGACAATGCTGAGGGCCAACACCTCCGCTGGTCCGGTGTCCGTGCTCCGCTGGGCAGTTCCGCCGATCCCCACGGCCAGTGGGTGGATGGACACCGGAACTCCCCACGCCAGGACACCCGGCGCGGCCATTCCCGTGGCAGTCACCACCACCGTCCCCATGGTGCGCTGGATCCGCGACGGACTCCGCATCAGCCACCGCCAGTACAGCAGGTCCCGGGCCCAGGTGGGCAGCCGGAAGAACAGCGCTTGTACCCAGGGCGCCGGCCCCGCATTCACGGCTCCCGCCCCCTCCGGAACCACCGCGGCCTGGGCGGCACGGACCTCGTCGTGGATCATTCGGGCGGATTTGGCGTCGGCGTTCCGGACGACGAAGGGCATGGGCAGGGTCTCATCGTCGAGCGTCCGCTCGACCAGCACGGCCACGTCAACCTCCCGGAAGACCACGAGCCGCCGGCGGCCGCGCCGGACGGAGTGGACGCGCGGGTGCTCGGCCGCTGCC
>CAYXJH010000277.1:0-1021 GCA_964465415.1 uncultured Gemmatimonadaceae bacterium | reverse complement strand
ACGCAGTGGATGACCCACGCCGTGAAGCTCAGCCGCTGACCAGGCTCGCTGCCAAGGGCCCGGATGGCGTCGCGGGCCCGGGTGACGTCCACCTCAACCAGCAACGGGACACCGTGCCGCTTCCTCGCCCAGCGAAGCGTGTCCAGCGTTCCGTTCCGCTCCGGCCGGAACCGAACCACGTCATAGGGGGATGCGGCGCCTGCATCCTCAGAAGCCCAGGACATTCCAGTAGCTCATCTGCCACAGGAACAGTACGCCAGCCGTGGCTACCACGACGTGGGCCAGCCGCTCCGTCAGGGGCTCCTCGCCCGCGCGCCAACCCCGGAGGGTGACGTAGCCGAGCCAGAGCGAGAGCAGCCCGCACGCCGCGGCCACGACCGCCAGGAGAGGCTGGATTGCGAGCAGCGGGGTGTCGCCGACGGTCAACGCCTGGGCGATCATCACGCCCAGCACCACCAGCAATGTGGCCCCAAAGCCGGCGACGACCCGAGCCAGGATGACCCGGCGGCGCCGGTCCGGGGACCCGGTCGGGGCAGGGCGCCGGCGAACCTTCCGCACGACAGCCCGGGCGGGCCACCCCAGGGAGACGCCCAGGAACGTGACGGCCGCAAAGGCCAGGAGGCCGAGAAGCACGAGCTCACCCTCGTACCAGCGGACCCGCTCGAAGGCCAGAGGGATCATGAACGTCCCGTACAGGTGAGACGCGCGGCCCCGATCGTCGACGCCGAACGCCAGGTAGTCGTCGCCGCCCGCTCGCTGGTAGAGCAGGGGGGCCACCGGCACCCAGTCCGACGCCCCGATGAACCCCATAGGCACCGTGACCCGGAGCCCGCCATCCCGGCTCTCTCGCACATGAAGCCGAACGAAGCTGTTCGGCATGAGCAGCTTTTCCATGGACGTGACGGCATGGCGAGTGAGCCGGTAGTTCCCCGCTACGGACGTCAAGCCCGCGGGCGACCCGGCCGCCACCGGCATTCCGGCGGACACCGGCGTCACCGCGGTGACGCCTGCTGGCGCCGGG